>DATDIC010000128.1:0-19800 GCA_036521275.1 Acetobacteraceae bacterium | reverse complement strand
GGTGACGGGGGCCTATGGGGCCTGCCAGACTGGTGGCTCGATGGCGCCCACCTGCTCGGTGATGCGCTGATACGCTTCCGGGCGACGGTGCTTCTCGAAGGCGAAGATCGTCGCTCGTCCAAGCCGGCACATCTCCAGATTACAGTCTGCCGTGATCAGCTCGTCATCCCATGTCCCGGCCTGGGCGATGATCTCGCCCTGGGGATTGACGATGATCGAGCTGCCGAACAGCTCGTGCCCATCTTCGGTGCCCGCCTTTGCCGTCGCCACCGCGAAGCAGGAGTTCTGATAGCACCCGGCCTGGATCGACAGGTGGGAATGGAACACCCGCAAATGATGCGCTTCGAATCCGCCTGATGCCTGGTTGGTGCTCGGCGTGTTGTAGCCCAGCATGACCAACTCCACGCTTTGCAGGCCCAGCACACGCCACGCTTCCGGCCAGCGGCGGTCGTTGCAGATCATCATTCCCATGTTGATCCCGTCCACCGCGCCGATTGGCGCCCGGATCACCGGGAACCCGAGATTGCCCACTTCGAAATAGCGCTTCTCCAGGTGCTGCACCTTGCGGCGCGGGTCGTATTCCGCGTGCCCGGGCAGATGGACCTTGCGGTATTTCAGCAGGACCTCGCCGTTCGGGCTGACCAGGATCGCGGTGTTGAAGCGGCGGCGGCGCGGGCGGCCCGTCTCATCGGGTTCTTCGGCGATCTCGGCGTAGCCCAGGTGAAATCCGATCCCGTAGCGCTTCGCGGCGGCAAACAGCGGTGCCGTCTCGTTCGACGGCATGGCGGTCTCGAACCAATGGTCCGCCTCGTGGATCTGTTCATGGTAATGGCGAGGAAAGAACGTGGTCAGCGCCAGTTCGGGGAACACCACCAACTCGGCGCCGCGGTGGTGGGCGTGTTCCATCAGTTGCAGCATGCGCGCGACGGCAACCGAGCGCGGTTCGGATTTCTGGATAGGCCCCAACTGGGCCGCGGCAACAGTGATGCGACGATCGGTCATTGGACGGGGACCCATACCATGAGTGGGGCGATGCGCACGGTGACTTCAAGCCGGTGTCCGTTGTCGGTCAACTGGCTGACGTAGTGTACCGTGCCGGGCCGCGGGCCGGGCGGCAGCTTGGCAGGATCGACCTCCAGGTCTGCCTCGCACTCGAAGCGGAAAGCGAGCCAGCCGCCGGCGATCATCTGGATCTGATCGATCCGGGTGTCGGCCGGAAGGTGGAACCGTTCCGTCAGGCTCTGGTGGACCAGCGCCAGCGTGCGCGGGTCCCGGCAGCCAGGCGGCACGACGTGACGGCGCACATGCACTGCGACAATGGCGAACCCGCCGAGGATCAAAGCCACGCAAGCGAGCACCAGCCATCGCAACTCAGGTCGTCTGCCGGCGGACGAACTGGCCCGTGCCGGGCTTGGCAAGTACCTGTGTGCCGTCCCAGACAAGCCGGCCGCGCAGCACGGTACCGGCAACGCGGGCACGCATGTGGCGGCCATGATAGGGCGACCAGCGCAGTTCCGGCCGATCGACGATGGTTGCTTCGTCGAAGCTGAAATCGCCACGTTCCAGCACCAGCAGGTCGCAATCGCTGCCGACGCGGACGGCGCCCTTCTTCGGCCACAGCCCGTGCAGCTTCGCGCTGCGTTCGGCGCAGTAGGTGGCCATCATCGTCGGCGGCAGGCCGCGCTCATCGAGCAGGGAGTACATCAGCGGCGCGTAGCTCTGCAGCCCGATCAGCCCGGCGCCGCAGGCGAAGATGTCGGGCGAGGTCTTGCGTTCCAGCGGCCACGGGGCGTGGTCGGTGGAGACATAGGCAATCTTCCCGGCCAGCAGCGCGTCCCACATGCGGGGAATTTCCGATGCGGCGCGGAACGGCGGGTTGCATTTGCCGCGCCCGCCGAGCCGGACGATGTCGTCCTCCGTCATGCAGAGATACTGGATGCAGGCTTCGCCGGTGGTCTGGGCGCCCATGGCGCGAAAGGTTTCGGCAATGTCGAACCCGCGCGCGAGTGAAGAATGGGCGATATGGACATGGGCGCCGGTTTCCAGCGCCATCTCGAAGATTTCCAGATCGGCCATGGTCTCGCTGATTGGCGGGCGGGTGCGGCAATGCATGATCGGCTCGGTGCGGCCGGCGGCACGCGCCTCCGCGGTTAGTGTCTCGACCAGCTCCTGGTCCTCGTTGTGGATCGCAACCGGCAGGCCGGTGCGGGCGATCGAGCGAAACGCGGCGAGCATGGTCGGATGGTCGATGCGCGGGAACCGCACCGCGTCGTACTCATATGTAGAGAGCTTGAACGCGGAGATGCCGGCAGCGGCGAGATCGGGGATGGCATCGACGCCGTCGGTCTTGGTGATGGTGCCGTACAGCGCCATGTCCACGTGCGCGGTGCGCTGCACCCAGCCGATCTTGTCGGCGAGCTTGCCGGCATCGGTGACCGGATGCGGCACATCGTACGGCATGTCGCAGCAGGTGGTCACACCACCGGCGGCGGCGCTGCGGGTGGCGCCCTCGATGCCGGGCCAGCCCAGCGCGGAAGAGGTGTGCATGTGGCCATCGACCAGGCCTGGCAGGATCAGCCGGCCGGTGTGGTCGAGCGTGGTTGCCGCCGGTGGCGGTTCACCCTGACCGATGGCGGCGATCGTCTCGCCGCGGGCAGCCACGTAGCCTTGCTTCAGGATGGTGTCGACGGTGACCACGTCGCCGACGACGACCAGATCGAACGGTGCTGACACTATATATATGCATCCATGGTGCTGCTGCGGAGCGGCCTGCTTGCCGCTGACGGAGTGCGACCTTACGAAGGCCGGAGGACAAGGTCCACCGGAGGATTGCATGAAGCTGCACGAGGTGAGGGTTCACCCGTCCAAGGAAAATCTGCCGCGCGATCAACAGCTCGCCTGGAAGGTCGCGACGGTCGCGTCCGACAAGGTGCCAGTTGAACGCGACGTGACCGCGATGATCGTCAACCGGATGATCGACAACGCGTCGGTTGCGATCGCGGCGATCAACCGTCGTCCGGTGGTATCGGCGCGGGACGCGGCGCTGGGTCATGCGCGGCGGGATGGCGCGACCGTTTTTGGTTCGGCGGCGAACCGCCGCGTCAGTCCGGAGTGGGCGGCCTGGGCGAACGGAACGGCGGTGCGCGAGCTGGACATGCACGATACCTTCCTGGCTGCCGACTATTCGCATCCCGGCGACAACATCCCACCCATCCTGGCGGTGGCGCAGTCGATGGGACGGACCGGCCGCGAGCTGGTCCGCGGCATCGCCACCGGCTACGAAATCCAGATCGACCTGGTGCGTGCAATCTGCCTGCACGCGCACAAGATCGACCATATCGCCCATCTGTGCCCGGCGCAGGCGGCCGGCATCGGCACGCTGCTGCGGTTGCCGACGGAGACGATCTACCAGGCGGTGCAGCAGGCAGTGCATGTCAGCTTCACCACCCGCCAGTCGCGCAAGGGCGAGATCAGTTCCTGGAAGGCCTATGCACCGGCGCATGCCGGCAAGCTGGCGATCGAGGCGGTGGATCGCTGCATGCGTGGCGAAGGCGCGCCCAGCCCGATCTATGAAGGCGAGGACAGCGTGATCGCCTGGATGCTGGACGGACCCGAGGCCACGTACCAGGTGCCGTTGCCGGAGTCTGGCGAACCGAAGCGCGCGATCCTGGACAGTTTCACCAAGGAGCACAGCGCCGAATACCAATCCCAGGCGCTGATCGATCTTGCGTTTCGCCTGCGCGAGAAGGTGGCGGATCTGGAGCAGGTGGAGAAGATCATCATCCACACCAGCCATCACACGCATTACGTGATCGGCACCGGGGCGAACGACCCGCAGAAGCTGGATCCGAAGGCGAGCCGTGAAACGCTGGATCATTCGATCATGTACATTTTCGCAGTCGCGCTGCAGGACGGGCGCTGGCACCACGTGGACAGCTATGCGCGGCGCCGGGCGGGCCGGGCGGATACCGTGCGGCTCTGGCACAAGATCGAGACGCGGGAAGATCCCGAATGGACGCGGCGCTATCACGCGACGGATGCGAACGAGATAGCGTTCGGCGGGCGGGTGGAGATCGTCATGCAGGACGGCAGCCGCATTGAAGACGAGCTGGCGGTCGCCAATGCTCATCCGCACGGGGCGCGGCCGTTCGCCCGCGACGATTATGTCCGGAAATTCCATGAACTGACCGACGGGATCATCTCGGCGCGGGAGGCGAACCGGTTTCTGGAAACAGTGCAGGATCTGCCGCGATTGTCGGCGGAGGAACTGGCCGGATTGAACGTCGCGCTTCCAGCCGGCCGGTTGGAAGCGGGGAAGGCGGGGATTTTCTGAACGGCTCTACGTCCAGCGCGCGGCAGAGATGTACAGGTGACGCGGTTGCTGGTCGGCGCCGCGTCTTGCACCATCGCGCTCGGCGCGGATGACGGGTTATCGCCGGCCGCGACGTTTCCACGGAGGGAATCCATGAGCGAAATTCAGACCGCCCCGACGCAAGGTGCGAACCGGCCGAAGAAATCCGTTGCGTTGTCGGGCGTACCGGCCGGGAACACGGCGCTGTGTACTGTGGGCCGCACCGGCAACGACCTGCATTACCGAGGCTACGACATTCTGGATGTCGCTGAGGCGGCCGAGTTCGAGGAGATCGCCCATCTTCTGGTGCACGGAACTTTGCCCAACGCGGCCGAGCTGCGTGCCTACAAACAAAAGCTGCGCAGCATGCGTGGCCTGCCGGCGGCGGTGAAAGAGACGCTGGAGGCGGTGCCCGCAGCGGCGCACCCGATGGATGTAATGCGCACCGGCGTTTCCGCCTTGGGCTGTGTTCTGCCGGAGAAGGACGACCATAACCAGGCCGGCGCGCGCGATATTGCCGACCGGCTGATGGCCTGCCTCGGGTCGATGCTGCTCTACTGGTTCCACTATGCCCATAGCGGGCGGGCGATCGAGGTGGAGACGGACGACGACACGATCGGCGGCCATTTCCTGCACCTGCTGCATGGGCGGGAGCCGTCCGAGCTTTGGGTCCGGGCGATGCACACCTCGCTCAATCTCTATGCCGAGCACGAATTCAACGCTTCCACCTTTGCGTGTCGCGTGGTGGCTGGGACTGGGTCGGACATGTACTCGGCGATCACCGCGGGGATTGCCGCGCTACGCGGGCCGAAGCATGGCGGTGCGAACGAAGTGGCGTTCGAGATCCAGAACCGGTACGACGGCCCGGAGGAAGCGGACACCGATATCCGCAAGCGCGTGGCCAACCGGGAGGTGGTGATCGGCTTTGGCCACCCGGTCTATACGATCGCCGATCCGCGCAACAAGGTCATCAAGGACGTGGCGCGCCGGCTGTCGCGCGATGTGGGTTCCATGAAGATGTTCGACATTGCCGAGCGGATCGAGACGGTGATGGCGGCTGCCAAGGGGATGTTCGCCAACCTCGATTGGTTCAGCGCGGTCAGCTATCACATGATGGGTGTGCCCACCGCCATGTTCACGCCATTGTTTGTCATCGCGCGGACCTCTGGGTGGAGCGCGCATGTGATCGAGCAGCGCATCGACGGCAAGATCATTCGTCCGACGGCGAACTACACGGGACCTGAGAACCTTCGCTTCGTGCCGTTGCACGAGCGCCGGTAGCAACTTTCCACGGCTGCGGGAGCAATCGGCAACCGCCGCGGCGGCAGCGTCGCGGCGGTTTCGTATGGTCGGAATGCGCGCATCGGAACACGCGCACTGAAAATTTCGTCAAACCCGCCACGAAACGGTTGCTTTTTGTTGACATGAGTCGTGGAGACGCGGAATAGCGAAGTCGTCATGCATGCGCGCGATTCGCGCGACACTCGCGTCTGTCGGCGCCGGCATGTGAATTAAGGAAGGACGGTCCATGGACCGCAGCCTCGTCCAGGCGAAGCAGGGCAGATCGGACATCGCGCGGCTTATGCGCTCTGTGTCCTCTTCCGCGAGTTTGGATATTTGCGGCCATGGCGCGAGGGACGAAAAGCGTCCCACGCCGGATACGTCGGTTGCAGCTCAAGCTTTGTGGGCGTTCGCGCGCCAAAGCCGCATGGGGCAGCCGATCCGGTCGCCGGCCCGATTGAGCTGGTTCGTTGGCGAGGATGTTCTGCGCCGGCGGACACGTAGCGGAGCAGGTCGCCCAGTGGATCATGCCACTCGCGGTGGTTCGTCGCGCCGCGCGGACTCCCAAGCAACAGAAGAAGGAGTTTCCTCAGGTGAGCACCGAGGATAGCAGCACTGAAAAGACACGCGCGCAGCCGATGGCAATGCGAGCCGGCGCGCGCAAGTCGGCCGGTCGCAAGACCGGTGCACGCAAGACGGCGGCCCGGAAAGGCGCAACCCGCAAGACCGCGACGCGCAAGGCTGGCGCGAAGACGGCGGGCCGCAAGACGGTCGCGAAGAAGAAGAGCGCCGGTCGCAAGACCGTTGGCCGCAAGACCGTCGCGAAGAAGAAGAGCGCCGGTCGCAAGACGGCTGCCCGCAAGACCGTCGCGAAGAAGAAAAGCGCCGGTCGCAAGGTCGCGGCAAAGCGCGGGACGACCACGCGCAAGACAGCCACGCGCCGGCGCAAGGCAGCGGCTCCTATGCCGGAGCATGAGGAAGGCATGGACGAGGACCACGGCTCGATGGATGAACTTGGCTGAGCAGAACTCCATCGGACTTCAAAGGGGCGCCGGAAGGCGCCCTTTCTTTTGGCGCTCGCGGCGGTGATTGTTCGGCGTGCCGTCAGCCGAAGGTGGCGAGCAGGTCATGGACCTGAGGCGGCGTAAGCAGGCGCGGCGAGGCGTTGCGCAGCAGCAGGTAGAGCTTCGCAGCTTCCTCCAGTTCCTCGGCTGCGTAGACCGCGTCGGTCAATGTCTTGCCCGATACCACCGGCCCGTGGTTGGCGAGCAGGACGGCGCGCGCATCCAGGGCGGCGGCGTGAATTGCCGGTTCCATGGCGGGATCTCCCGGCCGATAGTACGGCACGATCGGCATGCGCCGTCCGACCCGCATGACGAAGTAAGGCGTCAGCGGCGGGATCGGGTTGTCCGCATCGGCATCGGGAAGGCAGGCCACCGCGGTCGCCATCGTGGAGTGCAGGTGAACCACCGCGCCGGCATCCGCACGTGCCGCGTAGAAGGCGCGGTGCATGAACACTTCCTTTGACGGCTTGTCTCCGGACTGGTGGCGGAAATTCGCATCCAGGCGTGCAAGGCGCGTTGCGTCCAGCCGTCCCAGGCAGGAATTGGTCGGCGTGATGAGATAGCCATCCGCCAGGCGCACGCTGATGTTGCCGGCGGAGCCGACGGAGAAGCCACGGGCGAACAGGCTTGCTGCCAGTTCGACCAGAGCGTGGCGCGCCTCATGTTCGGTCATGCGAGCACCTGGAACGCTTTGAGGAAGAAGTCGCGGGCGCCGAAATTGCCGGACTTGAGCGCGAGCAGCAGTGGCTGGTTGCTGCCGGTGGCATAGGTCCACGGCACGCCGGGATCGATCTCCGCGCCGATACGCAGGCTGCGTACACCGAGTTGGGACACCACGGCGCCGGCGGTTTCTCCTCCGGCCACGACCAGACGACGCACACCGCGGGCGAACAGGCCCTCGGCGATTGTTGCCAGCGCATGTTCCACCAGGGCACCGGCGGCGTCGCGGCCCAGCCGTTCCTGCAGCGCGGCAACCTTGTCGGGCGGTGCGGACGCGGCGATCACCACTGGTGTGGTGCTGAGCCTGTCGGCAGCCCATGCGAGTGCCTGTCCGCTGAGTGCGCCAGCATCGGGGTGCGACAACGGATCGAGTTCGAGGACCGGCACATGCTCGCGCGCTTCGGCGATCTGTCCGAGCGTGGCACGCGAGCACGATCCGGCCAGCACGGCGGCATGTCCGTGTATCGACGGCAATGCACCGGGATCGTCGACGCGTTCGAGCAGGCCGGCGCGACGGAAATTCTCCGGAAGGCCCATGGCCACGCCGGAGCCGCCGGTGAGCAATGCGTGCTGTGCCGCCGCCTCGCCGATGGCAACCAGGTGCGCGTCGTTGACCGCGTCGATGATGGCGTAGCGGCGACCTTGTTCCTTCAGGGCGGTCATGGCGTCGCGGATGGCGGGGGCGCCTTGCGCGACAACCGCATAGGGAACCAGACCGACGGTACCATCGGTCTGGCGTCCCAGGACACGCACGAGGTTTGCATCCTTCATGGGCGTCAGCGGATGGTTTTCCATCCCGCTCTCGTTCAGCAGCACTGCGCCGACGAACAGATGCCCCTGATAGACACTGCGGGCGTTGGCGGGGAAGGCGGGGCAGGCAAGCGCGAAGCCGCATCCCAGGGCGGCGATCAGCGCGTCGGCGACCGGACCGATATTGCCCTGGTCGGTACTATCGAAGGTGGAGCAGTATTTGAAGAAGAATTGGCGGCAGCCGGCGGCGCGCAGCCAGTGCAGCGCGGCCAGGCTTTCCTGCACGGCCTGCGGCGCCGGTGCGGTGCGGGATTTGAGTGCGACCACGATGGCGTCGGCATCCGGCGGCGGATCTCCGTCACCGGGGACACCGATCGACTGGACCGTACGCATGCCGTTGCGGACCAGCATGGAGGCGAGGTCGGTGGCGCCGGTGAAATCATCGGCAATGGCACCGAGCAGCATCGCTAGTCTCCTTCAGATAATGAGCGCCTCGGCGAAAGCGCCGATCTGCTTTTGCCATGACGGTAGCGTCCGGCCGGTCTGCCACGCGACATCGGCCATTTCGCGGCGCAGGTCGGTGCCGAAAATCTGGCGGCGCAACGCCTTCGATAGCTGATCGATGTCGCCTGGCGGGCACACGACGCCGCCTTCGGTCGGCACCAACGCAGCGGCAGAACCGCCGGCTGTGACGGCGACCGGCAGGCCGCGCTTCAAGGCTTCCGCAACGGCCATGCCGTAGCCTTCCCAGTGCGACGCCAGGGCGAACAGATCGGCTGTACACCATAGATGATCCAGCGTCGCATCATCCACTTCCCCGGCGAAACGGACCTGGGCAGTGACGCCAAGCTGCCGGGTCAGGTCGGACAGCATCTGCGCGTACACCGGGTCCCGCATTGTCGAACCGACGATACTCAGGTGCCAGTCGAGATCGAACAGCCGTGCCAACGCGCGGATCAGGATATCGTGGCCTTTGCGCGGGATCAGCGCGCCGACGGACAGGATGGCGCATCCGGGGCCGCCGGAGCCCGCGCTGCGCGGCGCGTCATCGGTGCCGGGGACGACGACGCGCATGCGCGCCGGGTCGACGCCGAAATCTGCGGCGAGACGTTCCGCCGTCGGTTCACTGGTAACGATCACGCGCGCGAGGCGCGGCAGCAGGCGCAGCTCCGTATTGCGCAGCGTGGCGCGATCGCTGTCGGCAAAACCGGTATCGAACGCCGTGGGATGATGGATAATCGCGGCGGCCGGCCGGGCGGCCACCGAATCGCCCTGGCCGGCGAATGCAAGCAAGGCCAGGCCATCGATCAGTGGCAGGGTGTCGCGCGGCAGAGAGGCCCAGGCTCCACGCGCTGCGCTGCGTGCTGTCTCATCAGTGACCGGATGGGTGCCAGGAAGCTCGATCACGTTGATCTCGTGACCGGCATCCCGCAGCCCCGCGACCATTCGCCGGTCATAGGCGTAGCCGCCGGATACGGTGGCAAACGGCGCGGGCACGATCAGCGTGATGTGCATGCGAACTGCTCGGAGGTGACGTTCCGCGACGCAGATTGCACCCGCCGGGCGCGCGTGGCCACCATGCATGTGTGACGGCTTGCCGTGCTTCGCATGGGCGGCGACACTGGCGCACCTGATCGTCGGAGGATCGTCATGCAACAGCCGCCCCCAGCGCAACCCGGGATGCGGGAAGACGAGATCGACACGCCGGCACTGATCATCGACCTGGACGCGTTCGAGGCCAACCTGGACCGCATGGCCGAAATGCTGGCGCCGACCCATGCCCGGCTGCGTGCCCATGCGAAGACGCATAAATCGCCGGTGATCGCGCGACTGCAGATGGCGCGCGGGGCGGTGGGACAATGCGTGCAGAAGGTGGGTGAGGCCGAGGCGCTGGCCTGGGGCGGCATTCCCGACATCCTGGTGAGCAACGAGGTGGTCGGGCGTGGCAAGCTGGCTCGGCTGGCTGCGCTGGCGCGCATCAGCAAGGTGGCGGTGTGCGTCGATCATGCGGAGCAGGTTTCGGCACTGGAGAGCGTGGCGGCCGATGCCGGGATACGGCTGCCGGTGCTGGTGGAGATCGACGTGGGTGCTGGACGTTGCGGGGTGGCGCCGGGGCCGGACGCAGTTGCGTTTGCGCAACGAATAGCCGGTTCGCGCCACCTGAGGTTCGGGGGGCTACAGGCCTATCACGGCAGCGCGCAGCACAAGCGGACCATCGAGGAGCGGCGCAAGCTGATCGAGGGGGCCGTCGATGGATCGCGCCGGACGGTGGAGCAGCTTCGCCAGCAAGGGCTGGACTGCGCGATCGTCGGTGGCGCCGGGACGGGGACGTTCACGCTGGAAGCCGCTTCCGGCGTGTACAACGAAATCCAGGCTGGCAGCTACGTGTTCATGGACGCGGATTACGGGCGCAACATGGACGAGTCCGGCCAGCCGTTTGGCACGTTCCGGCACTCATTGTTCGTGCTGGCGTCGGTGATGAGCGTGCCGACGCGCAGCATCGCGGTGGTGGACGCGGGGCTGAAGGCGCTGGCCGTGGATAGCGGGTTGCCGACATTGTGGCAGCGGCCGGACATCCGGTATGTCGGCGCGTCCGACGAGCACGGCAAGATGGAGGTCGGGTCAGAGACGGCAATGCCGAAGCTGGGAGAGAAGCTGCGGCTGGTGCCCGGGCATTGCGACCCGACGGTGGACCGGTACGATTGGTATGTCGGGGTGCGGAACGGTCGTGTCGAATGCCTGTGGCCGGTGGCGGCGCGCGGAGCGATGCACTGATGGCGTTCACATTTTTGATGCTGCCGCCGCAGACCGACGTGACGCGCGCCTGGGGCAAGCGACTGGCTGGCGAACTGCCTTCGGTGCGCGTGGTTGTGGCTGAAGACGAGCGGACAGCGGAGCGGGAAATTGCGTCGGCGGAGGCTGCCTATGGCGGACCTGCGCCGCACCTGCTGGCAAAAGCGGCCCGGCTGCGCTGGCTGCAGTCGCCGCAGGCTGCTCCTCCGGCTGGCTATTACTACAAAGAACTGATCGAGCACCCGGTCGTGGTGACCAACATGCGGGAGATCTACAACGACCATATTGGTGCGCACATCATGGCGTTCGTGCTGGCGTTCGCGCGCGATTTCCAGACCTATATCCCGCAGCAGCTTCGGCGGGAGTGGAGGCCGCGCCGGCTGGATGCAGGCGTGGTGCATCTTGCGGAGGCGACGGCGCTGATCGTGGGCGTCGGCGGCATCGGCGCGGAGGCTGCGCGGCTGGCTGCTTCGTTCGGCATGCAGGTGCTGGCGACGGACGCGCGGCGGAAGCAGGCGCCGGCGGGCGTTGCCGAACTGCATCCGCCCGAGGCGCTGGATTCACTGCTGCCGCGTGCGGATTTCGTGATTCTCACGGTGCCGCACACCCCGGCGACCGAGGGGTTCATGAACCGGGATCGGTTCCGGCGGATGAAACCGACCGGTTTCTTTATCAATATCGGTCGCGGCAAGACCACGCGGCTGGATGACCTGGTGGCCGCGCTGCGGGCGAACGAGATTGCTGGTGCCGGCCTGGATGTGTTCGAGACGGAGCCGCTGCCGGCCGATCATCCGCTTTGGACGTTGCCGGGTGTGCTGATCACGCCGCACACGGCGGGGTTCGGGCCGCACCTGGATGAGCGGCGGTTTCAGATCATACTAGATAATTGTCGCGCTTTCGAGAGCGGCGGCGCGCTGCGGAACGTGGTGGACAAGGCGAACTGGTTCTGATCGTGGTTGCGGGGCGCTGGGTGGATCCGGCTTGGCGGCGGGACCTCGCACGCAAGCGTGATGCTTCGTCATGCCAACGGATCGGCTCCGGCCACATTTTATTCTCCATCCGCGCATAAACGCGATGCCTCAATGACCGAAAGGACACCCCCGCGATGACACGAACAATGCGCCTCGCCGTCGTTGTCGGCAGCCTTGCGCTGCTGGCCGGCTGCGGCAGAAGCGAACCTGGGCGGACTGTGGGCGGCGCCGGTGTCGGTGCTGGCACAGGAGCGTTGGCAGGAGCGATTGCCGGGCCTCCTGGGGCGGTTGTGGGGGCAGCGGTCGGGGCCGGCGTGGGCGCTGTCGGCGGGGCTGCTACCACCCCCAGCCAGGTGAACCTGGGCAAGCCGGTTTACGATCAGCCGATGCATGTCGGAAGCGCCCAGTACACGCCGCCGGCACAGTAATCGCGGGCGACAGTGGCGATTGGGGCCGGCTTGGCCGACCATTCCCGTGGTTGATGTTGCGTCGGAAAACATTGATGCGCGGGCCGGCCCCGCGCATCAACAAGTCGTGCTGCCCTGCAAGGAAGTGGATTCAGGCGGAGCCTGAAACGTAGGTTTTCAGGCTTTCCACCTCGTGTTCCTGTTCCATGATGCGGGCTTTGACCACGTCCCCGATGCTGATGACGCCTATCAATTCGCCGCGATCCAAGACGGGCATGTGGCGGAATCGACCGACGGTCATTTCCCGCATTGCATGTGCGATGCTGGTGCCTGGAGTGGCGGTACGGAGTGCCCGCGTCATCAACTGACCGGCTGTCATTTCCAGGGTGCGGGCGCCGTTCGCTGCCAGGCTGCGAACGATATCACGCTCACTGACGATCCCCAGCAACTGCTCCACGCGGTCCTGCACCAGTACTGCGCCAATCCGCTTTTCGGACAGGAGCTCAGTCACCTCGGCGATGCGAGCTGTCGGGGCGACGGTGACCACGTGATGACCCTTGTGCGTCAGGATCGCCGCAACGGTCGTCATGGCTGTTGCCTCCTTTTATTCATCAAGCGGCTACCATGCGCCGCGGCGCGCGCTAACGCAAAAAACAGCCGTGCAGTGCAGCAATTTTGCCGAGGCAGGATTATGCTGGCGCAGATGCGGCTTGCCGCGACGCGTCCGACCGATGTCCTTGCTGGTGGAAATAATTCGCCCGATAGAACTCCAGGATCAGGTCGCGGTACACGGCGCGCGGATAATGCGGCGGATTGTCCGCCCCGATGCAGGATGGCAACGGTTCGATGACGGCATCCGGGTTGGGGCTGTGGAAGTAAGCGATCGAATAGCGATCCGTGCCTGACTCGTTGAGCACGCCATGCGGCGTGGAGAGGAACCGGTCGTTCGACCAGCGACGCATCATGTTGCCGAGGTTTATCAGGAACGTTCCGGGTATGATGGGCGGCGGAAACCATTCACCGGACGGCAGCCGCACGGCAAGCCCGGGAACGTCGGTGCGCGCCAGTGCGGTCATGAAACTGTTGTCCGTGTGGGGCGCCTGGCCGAACAGGTTGTCTTCATCCGGGTCCTGCGGCGGGTAATGCAGGAAGCGCAGATTGGCATGCCCCTCATTGGCGAAGAACGGGGCGAAATAATCGGCGGGCATGCCGAGTGCGACGGCAAACCCGGGCAGCATCCGGTCGCACATGGCATTGAGAGCGTGGAAATAGGCCATCATGTCGGTCCGCAGGTCGGGCATGTCTTCCGGCCACTGATTGCGTCCGCGCAGGGCTTTCCCCGCCAGCACGTCCGGATGCTCCGGCTGGCGATCGTGACTGATGAAAAAGCTTTCATTCTGGTTCGGCCGGGTGGCCTTGTGCACCGTGGATGCGCCCTGGACCGAGGCGTTCATCGGCAGATAACCGATATTGTTCGCATTCAGGCGCAGCTTCAGCTTCTGTTCGAGCGGCAATGCATGAAACCGTCGGGATGCGGCAAAAGCACGCGCCACGATCGCGTCGGAGACGCCGTGGTTCAGGGCGTAAAAGAAGCCGACTTCCTCGCAGGCTCGCTTCACCTGGGCGGCCAGATGCTCCAGTGCTGCGGTGGCGCCGGCGAAATACGGCCCATAATCGATCACCGGGATTTTCCGGGCCGCTTCGGCGAAATCGTGCACCGCGTGCTGCCTGAACAGATTCATGTGCGCTTCCTCTGTTTTATTTCAGGTGAACGCCCGGTGGTACGCGTTCAGGGCCGGTCCGCCGCCGAGATGAACGTATAGGACCGTGCTGCCGGGCGTGATCTCTCCGGACCGGGCCATGGCGATCAGGCCGGCCATCGATTTCCCCTCGTAGACGGGATCGGTGATCATCCCTTCCAATCGCGCTGCCAACCTGATCGCGTCGATCGTCGCGTCGTCCGGTAGGCCGTAATCCGGGCCGGCAAAGCGCGGATCGATCACGATGTCCACGTCGCGGATTTCGGTCCGCAGCTCGATCAGCTCCGCAGTGGCGCGGGCGATCTTGCTCACTGCCTGCCGCGTCATGTCCACGTTGGCCGCGGTGTCGATGCCGATCAGGCGGCGGGGCCGGTCCTGGGCGGCAAAGCCGACGGCCATTCCGGCCTGCGTGGAGCCGGTGCAGGTGGCGGTTATGACGGTATCGAAGAAGACCGAATGGGACTTTTCCTGCTCGGCCAATTCATCGGCGAAATGCGCATAACCCAGGCCGCCGAGCCGGTGGTCCGATGCGCCCGCGGGAATCGCGTAAGGTTTGCCTCCTTCTCGCCGGATCTGGTCCAGCGCCAGTTCCCAGGTGTCCTTTACCGCGGTGGAATAGCCGTGACCTTCCAGAACGGTTTCCGCGCCCATCAGCCGCGACAGCAATATGTTGCCGACCTTGTCGTACACGGGGTCGTCCCATTCGGTCCAAACCTCCTGCACCAGCCGGCAGCGCATGCCCAGCAGGGCAGCCACCGCGGCCACCTGCCGGGTGTGGTTCGACTGGATGTTGCCGATCGACACCAGCGTGTCGCAGCCCTGCTGCAACGCTTCGGCGGCAAGGAACTCCAGCTTGCGGATCTTGTTGCCGCCGAATGCCAGGCCGGAGGAAACATCGTCGCGCTTGGCCCAGACCTCGATCCCGAGTTCAGCGGACAGCCTGTTCAGCCGGTGCAGTGGCGAGGGAAAGAAGGCGAGCGATTGATGGGGGAAGCGCCGCTTCAGGTCGAGGGACATCGATGAGCTCCGTGGCCGGCTACGCTCATCTCCGTATCAGGATCGCCGGCTGTTCGTCACGCAGCGAGGGATGATGCACCAGCCCGGGCAGCCATTCCGGCCATTCCCACCGCTCGGGCGCAAACAATGCGCGCATATCCGGCAGAGGGCAGTCGAAGGGTGGCCCGCCCGGCTGCCCGGTCTGCATGAACAGCACGAACAGCTCGCCGCGCGGCCGCAGCCAGTCCGCCAGGCGCCGCTCGTAATCCGCCAGGAGCGGGGGCGGCAATGCGCATAGGCAGGTCTGGTCGTAGATGGCGTCGAATGGCCGGTCCGGGGTCCACGTGAACAGGTCCGCCTGGATCGCCTGCGCCGTTGGTGGCAACCGGGACCGTTGCACGTCAACGGCTGTCGGCGACACGTCCAGAACCGTGACATCGAAACCCGCCTCAGCGAGGGCCAATGGCTCCGCGCTCCGCCCGGCGCCGGGGACGAGGATACGGCAGGGTGCCAAGATCCCGTCTGCCCGCCAGGCAAGGAAAGCCGGGTTGAGGGAGGGGCGCTCCCACCTCGTGGTGCCGGCCTGATAGCGGCTTTCCCAGTCGATGGCCTGGGTTCCGCTCACGCCGCCAGCTCCGGAAGCCGCATCCAGGCGGGAACGCGCGGGGTGACGCGTGCATCGCCGCATGTCAGCGTCTCGTGCAGGGCCTCCAGGCGCAGGACGGCCAGGCCACGCCGGTTGCGCCCGGAGCGCATGGTGCCGGCCTCCGCCCCATTCCGCAGCACCTGGGTGCCAGGGGCGGGCAGGGGGCCGTCCACTTCCACCGGCACGAGGCGCCGTTTCACCAGGCCGCGGTACTTGGTGCGCGCCGTCAGTTCCTGGCCCATGTAGCAGCCCTTGGTCCAGGAGACGCCGTTCAGCTCATCGAAGCCGGCCTCCAGCAGGACCGTCTTTTCCGGTTCCAGGTCGCGGGAGCCGTCCGGCAGGCCGAGACCCAGGCGGTGCAGGTCCCAGTCCTCAAGGCTGGCGTCAACAGGTAAGGTTTCCGACGACAGGATCCGGTATCCGGCGTCGGGGAGGCGGGGGTCTGGAGCGCTCAGTGGCCGGGCTGGTGGCGAGCCGTTCCACACGGCGTACACGCGCATTTCGTCACGGCGAGCGATCGCGACTTTCGATCGCAGTTTGAACCGCGACAGGCGCTGGACGAGGGCGGCGGCTTGAGGCGCTTCGCAGTCCAGCAGCAGCCGGCTGTCGTCACTCAGGATGAAGAAGTCCGCCAGCCATTTGCCTTGCGGCGAGAGAAACGCGGCCCAGACTGCTCGGCCGGGTGCCGCCTGGCTTACGTCATTCGATACCAGCCCTTGCAGGAAGCTGATCCGATCTTCCCCGCCGACCTCGATCACGGTTCGGTCCGGCAGCTCCGCGCATTGGGTCATGGCAGCAGCGTGACGTCAGCTTGGTTGCGGCGCCGGTCCGAGGCCGCCGGCGGGTGGGGTGGGCGCGGCGGGCCGCGTCGTGGTGGGCACGGACGCGCGCCGGTTCTCCGGCGCCGGCTCATCGACCACCTTGCGGATGACCGGCTCGCCGCGGAGCACGGTGCGGATCTCGTCGCCGTTCAGTGTCTCATGCTCGAGCAGCCCGCGCGCAAGGCGATGCAACTCCTCCACATTCTCGGTCAGGATGCGCTTGGCCTTGGAATAGGCGCGATCGATGATGTCCTTGATCTCGGCGTCGATTTCCCGCGCGGTCGCCTCGGAGACGTTCTTGTTCTGCGTCAGGGAATGGCCGACGAAGATTTCCTGGCTGTTGTCGCCATAGGCGATCATGCCGAGCTTGTCGCTCATGCCCCACTCGGTGATCATCCGGCGGGCCTGGTCGGTGGCCATCTTGATATCGCCGGCCGCACCGTTGGAGACCTTGTCGGGGCCGAAGATGATTTCCTCCGCGGCGCGGCCGCCCATGGCCATGGTCAGCTCGGACAGCAGCTTGGATTTCGACTTGGAGTAGCGGTCACCCTCCGGCAGGCTCATCACCAGGCCGAGCGCCCGGCCGCGGGGAATGATGGTGGCCTTGTGCACGGGGTCGCATTCCGGCTCGTGCATGGCGCAGAGGGCGTGGCCGCCTTCATGATAGGCGGTCATGCGCTTTTCCGCCTCGGACATGACGAGCGAGCGGCGCTCGGTGCCCATCATCACCTTGTCCTTGGCGTTCTCGAACTCGAGCATCGCTACCACGCGCTTGCCCATGCGCGCGGCCAGCAGCGCCGCCTCGTTTACCAGGTTGGCGAGATCAGCGCCGGAGAAGCCGGGCGTGCCGCGGGCGATGACCTTCGGATCGACGTCGGATGCCAGCGGCACCTTGCGCATGTGCACGCGCAGGATCTTTTCGCGGCCGTTCACGTCGGGGTTCGGGACCACCACCTGGCGATCGAACCGGCCGGGGCGAAGCAGCGCCGGGTCGAGCACGTCGGGGCGGTTCGTGGCGGCGATCAGGATGACGCCTTCGTTCGATTCGAAGCCGTCCATCTCGACCAGCATCTGGTTGAGGGTCTGCTCGCGTTCGTCGTTGCCGCCGCCGAGGCCGGCGCCGCGATGCCGGCCGACCGCGTCGATTTCGTCGATGAAGATGATGCAGGGGGCGTTCTTCTTGCCCTGCTCGAACATGTCGCGCACGCGGCTGGCGCCGACGCCGACGAACATTTCGACAAAGTCCGACCCGGAGATGGTGAAGAACGGAACGTTCGCCTCCCCGGCGATGGCGCGGGCGAGCAGCGTCTTGCCGGTGCCGGGTGGGCCGACCAGCAGCACGCCCTTGGGGATCTTGCCGCCGAGCCGCTGGAATTTCTGCGGGTCCTTGAGGAACTCCACGATTTCCTGCAGCTCACCTTTCGCCTCATCGATGCCGGCAACATCCTCGAACGTGACGCGGCCCTGCTTTTCCGTCAGCAGCCGGGCGCGGGACTTGCCGAATCCCATGGCGCGGCCGCCGCCGGCCTGCATCTGGCGCATGAAGAACACCCAGACGCCGATCAGCAGCAGCATCGGGAACCAGGACAGCAGATAATGCAGCAGCGGGTTGACGTCGGCGTCGCGCGGCTTGGCGATCACCCGCACGCCGTGGCTGGTGAGAGTGTGCACCAGCGTGGGGTCGTCCGGCGTGTAGGTCTCGAAGGTGCGGCCGTCGTTGAGCTGGCCGGAGACGGTGCGTCCCTGGATGACCACGTCGCGGACGTGGTTCTGGTTGACCTCGTTGATGAAGTCGGAATAGGCCACCTGGGTGGCGGCGGTGTGCGTGGTGCCCGGCTGGAACAGGTTGAACAGCACCACGAGCAGCAGGGCGATGATCACCCACAGCGCGAGATTCCGACCGAAATTACTCATGTGCCTGCCTGCTCACGTCTCGATGTCCCGCCGGACCGCGGGAAGGCCACTGCCGGCCCAGATATAGCGATGAGCAGGCGTCCGCGATGAGTTCAACATAGGGTGTCGTACGCTCGCGCGCATCCCCGCATCCGTATCGTCGGCCGAATGGGATTTCATGGCGCGAAATATGGTGCCCCCGCAACCGGCCGTGCCGGCCTGAACGTAACCGCAAATGCGGCACAGGCCGCCGCATCAGGATACTCGATGTGCGGCACGGCTACCAGCGTGCCATGCCGCCGCAGCGCGGGGAGGGTCCGCAGCACGGCTGCCGGCAGATCGGAGTATGCGCGGATGCGGGGCGTGTCGTCGCCCAGGGCACCGAAAGTAAGGTCCGTCGCGGCGCCCGGCGGCATATCGATGCGGAACCGCTCATCCCATGTCGCCCCGGGGCAGGCCGGGACCGGGGGTTGAAGCGCGGTCATTTCGCGCAGGAGCAGGAAGCGGCCCATTCGGCCGCCCTCCATCAAACGGGTTCCGCCGAGGGTGGCGGGCCGAAGCGCTGACGCAAGCGAGGCGAGCGAGCGGTGCCTGGGCGGATAGGCGGCGCCTGAGACCGCCTGCATTAGCGCCGAGAGGATCGCTGCCGGCAGGCTGGGCGATTCAATGACGGCAAAACCTTCCGGCCGCAGGGTGATCCTGCCCAGCAGGGACGCTGTTTCGCGTTCGTGCTCCGCGCGAAGCTGACCGGCCCGGTCGGCGGCTTCGGACAGTGCCTTGGTTGCCGGGCCGCTGCCTATGCGGTCGGCGCGCAAGGCCCGCAGGCGCGGGCGCAATGCACGCGGATCGACGTTGGACGGGTCTTCGACCCAGGCGACGCCCGCTTCGGCCAGGACGTCGCGCAACTGTTCGGGCGCGATCGACAAGAGCGGGCGAAGCAGGCGGACGTAGGCGGTTTCGACGATCGCGGCCATGCCGGCCAGTCCAGCGGGCCCGCTTTTGGACAAGGCGCGCATGAGCACGGTCTCGCCCTGATCGGCGGCATGATGGCCCAGCAGCAAATGCAGAATGCCCTCGGCGCGGCAGGTTTCGAGCAGGATGGCATAGCGGGCCTGGCGTGCCCGCTCGGCCAGGGCTGGCCCGGGATGCAGGCCAGACAGCGTCAGAACACGTGCCGGGATGCGCTGCCCCGCAAGCCGGGCCAAGGTTTCCGCGGCTTCACGGGACGATTCCGGGCGCAACCGATGATCCACGATGAGTGCCAGCAGGGTTCCCCCGCAGCCGGCCACCCAGCGTTGCGCGAGCAGGGCGAGAGCCAGGCTGTCGGGCCCCCCCGAGACGGCCGCG
>DATDIC010000127.1:0-7002 GCA_036521275.1 Acetobacteraceae bacterium | reverse complement strand
CAGCATGGACCGAAAGCTCATCGCCTGGGCGCGTGCCGTCAAGGAGCGGGATCGAGGCGGTAGGCTGGGTGTGTCCGGATGCGGTGGTGGAGTGGGGGGCGGACTGAAGGCGTGCGCGGCGGGTGGTGCGAGGCGCAGATCGGCTGGGCCGCCCCGGCTTTGGTTTTTCACCGATTCGTACCGCGGACCAGATCCGATCCCGGTCGTGGCGCGGTTGCCGGTGGGCCTCGCCGGGGTCGTGGTGCGGCATGATATGTCGCCTGATCGGGCGATAATTGCAGCGCGGCTGGCGCGGATCTGCCGATCGCGGCGGCTGGCGATCGTTGTTGCCGCGGATTGGCGTATGGCGGACCGATTAGGGGCGGGGCTGCATCTTCGGGGTGGCTACCGCTGCCGGGCGTCACTTCGGAAGGGGCGAGTCGTCACCAGTTCCGCCCATTCGGTTCCTGACTTGCGGCGGGCGGCGGCTGCCGGGGCTGGGGTTGTGTTCCTGTCGCCGGCGTTTGCGACAGCGAGCCATCCGGGAAGCCCGTGCCTCGGGCCGATTCGCTGGGGCTTGTTTGTGCGGCGTGCGCGAATGCGGGGGCAGGTGCGTGTGTTCGCGCTGGGGGGCGTTACGGGAGGGAATGTTCGCCGACTGCCGGCGTTCTGCGGCGGGGTGGCGGCTATCGGGGCTTTGGCGTGATTGGCGCTTCCGCCCCCTGTGGCGTTGCCGCCACAGTGTTTCGGGATTGCCATGCGCAACGCCAACGAGCCGTTGCGGGTCCGTCAGTCCCTGGTCAATATGCGCGTCAGGTCTGGCAGCCCATCGCGGGGCGAGGCCCTCTGTGTCCGCCGGGTCGCGCCGGCGCAACGAGGAGGATTGAATGCGTAAGCTCCTGATGGCTACCGCGGCGATGTTGGGCACGTCGCTCGGAATGGCTCAAGCTGCACAAATATCGGTCGTTAATCCCAGTTTAACGACGCAGCCACCTGTAGCGATAACGGGCCCTGCGACTGCGGCTCTGTCGGCGGGATACAAGCCGCCGCTCCAGGTTGCTCCCGGTTCGCTGGTGGTGCGACTTGAGTTGCGTGAGAACGTATATGCGGTCGGTGGTTGGAATTCCACCGACAACATTCGCGGCGACAAGGTTCAACCCTACGGCATCATCGGATATCCGCGGTTCTATCTCGGCTTCGACGGAATGGCCACGAACGGGCTGAAATACGGCGTGTTCTGGGAAATCCGAAACGGGGCCAACCGATCCTCGACGGTCAATTCTGCGGCAAGCGGCACGGCGGGTAACCCCGGCAACTCCGGAGCCAGCTCGGACCAGACGCTGTTCTGGCGGCGTGACTATGGATATATCGGCACCGACCAGCTCGGCATCCTGCGTGTTGGCCAGACGGACGGCCCGATGTCGATGATGCTGGTCAGCACGTTTGACGATGTGGCGACCGGCGAGTGGAACGGTGATATCAACGACTGGTCGAACGGTGGTTCATACGGTCTGCAAGGTTCGTTCCCGAACTGGCCGTTCATGGACATCGGCAACGAATACACGACGGCGAAAGCGGTGTATTTGTCGCCTTCGTTTGCCGGCTTTGACTTCGCGATCAGCTTCGAGCCGAGCACAGCCAACATAACCGACACCCAGAACTGCACCGGGGCGACGGCGTCAGCCGGGTTCACGAACTGCAACAACCAGTCCACCTCCACGGCGGCGAACGATCTGCAGCGCCGGCGGAATACGGTTGAAGCAGGTCTGCGCTATCGCGGCAGCTTCGGCGGCTTCGGTGTTGCAGGCTCGGTCATCGGTGCGGTCGGCGGTCACATAAATTCTGGTCCGGGGAATCCTGGGCTGGGCGGTGGCAGCTTCACTGATATTCACGGCAATACGATCGTCTTGCATCCGGTCAACAACTTCGAAAACCTGGCGATGGCCGATGTCGGGTTGGGGATTACGTTTGCCGGTGTGACGGTGGGCGGCAATCTCATCGGCGGTCAGTACAACGGTCAGATGGCGACGCTCCCCTCCGGTGGGTCCGACTCACTCGCCTGGATCGCCGGTGTTGAATATGCCTGGGGTCCGGTCATCGTGGGCGGCTCGTATTTCAACTGGAAATACCAGGGATACTGGTCGCTGCCGGGACAACAGACCGACCAAGGCATACAGCTTGGTCTGACATATAACATCGCGCCTGGCCTCGCGCTGCTTGCCGAATACCTCTATGGCCAGCGTTACCGTGGCAACTTCGACTTCTCGACCGGAGCGCCCGGGCCGAACTTCAACAACGTCCACTCGAATATTGCTGGTATCGGCCTACAGTTCCGCTGGTAGTGGGACAGATCACCGGCTTGGCTTCCGGGCGGCGGGGCATCACCCCGCCGCTTGCTTTTTGCGGTGGCCCTGCTTGCCGGATTGCCTTGCCTAGAGTTAAAAATATCGGTCGAGTCGTGGGCACATCACCCCCTGTATCAGGATAGCAAGATGGGTACTCTCACTTTCCGGTCGCTTGCCTCGACGGCGATCTTCGTGCTGCTCGCCGGCTGCGCCAACGGGCTGACCGCTTCAACTTCGGAGACGAACTATCACGAGGTGGGCGGGGCCGGGGCGGTGGGATCGATGATGGGGGACGGGGGACTGTTCGGTAACCTGCTGGGGACCAACAAGAACGCCTCTAACCAGAATAACGGCGGCGGTGCGCTTGGGGTGAACGCGTATCTCTGGCGTGGGGCATTGGACACACTGTCGTTCATGCCGCTGCAGTCTGCTGATCCGTTCGGCGGCGTGATCATCACCGACTGGTATTCCCCGCCGGGCTCACCGGACGAGCGGTTCAAAGCCACCGCCTACATCCTGGGTCGCGAGCTTCGAGCGGATGGCGTGCGTGTGACGATCTTCCGCCAGGTGCTCCAGGATGGCCATTGGGTCGATGAGGCGGTCAGTCCGGTGACGGTGGGCGATATCGAAAACAAGGTGCTCGCTCGGGCGAGGCAGCTTCGGATACAGACCGCAAGCGGGTAGTCCGTTCGCTAGCCTAGGGCTGCCGGGTTTACGGCGAGGGCTGGGAGGGCGGTTTTCACGAGGCTGGTTGGTTCGGCGGATCAGAGTGGATTGCCGGATGCGTGACGCATAAAACTGCCCGATTGCTTGATACCGCATTGGCGCTTGATGCCGCCGGCGATCGGCGCGGAGCGACCACGGCGCTGGAGCGCCTGGTACGCCGGGATCCGTTTCATTCCGAGGCGTCGGTCAAGCTGGCGAATTTCGATATCGCGGGTGAGCGTTACGCCGAGGCGATCCAACGGATTGAGCGGCTCTTGCGGGTGAAACCGGACCTTATTGATGCGCGGGCGACCCTTGCGACGGCCTATCTGATGAGCCATCGCGTGGAGGATGCGCGGGCCTGTGCGGTTGAGACCGTCAAGCGCCACGCAGACAGCGCGTGGGCTCGAGTTATTCTTGCCCGGGTGCGTACCGAACTCGGCGAGCACGAAGCTGCATATGCAGAGCTTGAAGCGGCGGATGGTCTCGGCCCGTCTCCTGTTGAGAAGGCGGAAATCCAGTATGAGCTGGGACGTTCGTTCGAATCACAAGGTCGACACGAAGAGAGCGTGGTTCATTTTGAACGGGCGACGGTACTGGCGCCGGCCCTGGCGCATGCGCATCAGGCGTTCGGCGCCGCGTTGCTTCGTTTGGGTCGCTTCCGGCGCGGGTGGGTTGAACATGAGTGGCGGCGCAGACGGGCCCTTTCAAGGCGGCGATGCCGACGATACCTCATGAGTTCTACTGGATCGGCCGGGAAGATTTGCGCGGCCAGAACATCTTCATAACCGATGAGCAGGGGTTGGGGGATGCAATCCAGTTTTTTCGATATGTGACGATGGTGAAGGAGCTTGGAGGGAGGATTACATACGAGGCATCCAGTTCGCTTGCACCTTTGTTCGCTGCTGCGATGCCGACATTCAGGTGATTGCCGGCGTAACCGAAGGCGTGAAGATCAATTATGCATGCTCGGCGATGAGTTTGCCGGCGGCTTTTGACACGAATTTTGAGACGATGCCGAGGGATGTCCCGTACCTGCATGCGGCCCCGGAACGAGTCGCGCGCTGGGCGGCGACGCTTGACTCCCATCCGGGCTGCCGCGTCGGACTGGCGTGGGCTGGAAATCCCAAGCACCTCAATGATCGGCGTCGATCGATCCCGGCGGGTCAGTTCCTGGAGATCGCTAATGTTCCGGGGGTACGGTTCTATTCCCTGCAACATGAGATCAGGGAAGGCGATCGCGCCGCACTGGACGCAAATAGTACGATCGTTCGGGTGGGAGAGATGGTTGATGAGTTCGCGGATGTTGCTGCGATCGTCACGTCGCTCGATCTGGTGATTACGGTGGATACCGCGATTGCGCATCTCGCCGGGGCGCTGGGGAAGGCGGTCTGGGTGTTGCTGCCGTTTGTCGCGGATTGGCGCTGGCTTGTTGGCCAGGATGACTGCCCGTGGTACCCTACAGTGAGGCTGTTTCGTCAGGACGCCGCGGGCGAGTGGTTGCCGGTGATCGAACGAGTGAAGGCGGCGCTACGCAGCTTGGTAGTCGGGGCGCCGCGGTCATTGTCGTCATGCGCACAGATGGTGGATTCCCGCTTTCGCGGGAATGACGGGAGGGGTGCGGGAATGACGGGGTGGTTGCGGGAATGACGGGGTGGTTGGGGGAATGACGGGGTGGTTGCGGGATTCGTTGTTTCATGATGCGGCCCGCTGCGTCAAATTGTACCAACCGTGCGGATCCGCGCGCGGGGGAAGATTTCAGATTGGGCCAGTACCGGGGTGTTTGGGCGTATGCGGTCCACGACTGCACGTACATGCTGCCGAATGCCGGTTCCGGTGAGCAAAACCGCGGATTCTCCGGCTGTGCTGGCCGTTTCGAACGCGTCGCGGAGACGTCGGATAAACTCCTGCAACTGGGTCGGGGCGATAGCGAGCTGGCGATCCTCTGGCGGTCCGTTCAGAGCTTCGGCGAATGTGGTTTCCCATTGGGGTGAGAGGGTGATCAGCGGCAAATAGCCGGCAGGGCCGGTGTAGCTGTCGCTGATCTGGCGTGCCAGCCTGGTTCGCACATGCGCGAGGATGACGGTGGTCGGGCGGGAGGTGCCGGAGCAGGCTTCCTGTATGCCCTCCAGGATGGTGGGAAGATCGCGGATCGAGACACGCTCGGCTAGCAAGCTTTGCAGGACGCGCTGCACGCCGCTGACCGTGATCTGGCTGGGGATCAGGTCCGTGACCAGCTTCTGCTGCTCGCGCGGAAGCTCATCCAGCAGCTTCTGAGTTTCGGCGAAGGAAAGCAGCTCGGCCATGTTGTCGCGGACCAGCTCCGTCAGGTGCGTGGTGAGTACGCTGGCCGGATCGACGACGGTGCAGCCCCGGAACAGCGCTTCGTCCTTCGCGCCGGGCTGGATCCAGAGTGCCGGAAGGCCGAAGGCCGGTTCGGTCGCGCGCTCGCCGGGCAAGTCGGGGAGACCGTGATTTGGGCTCATTGCGAGCAGCAAGTTGGGACGAAGCTCGCCTTTTCCGGCCTCGATCTCTTTCACGCGTATGGAGTAGGTGTCTGCAGGCAGCTCCATATTGTCCTGGATACGAACCGGCGGGAGCACGAAACCCATTTCGCTGGCCATCGAACGACGCAGATTCTTGATCTGGTCGGTGAGACGGGGCGTATCGCCCCCCGCCAAGGCGAGGAGCCCGTAACCGAGTTCCAGTCGAATGAGATCGATACGCAAGGTATCGGCGATCGGTGGCTCGGCCGATGTGGGTGCAGGCGGCGGTTCGGGTGCGGCGCGTGTGGGATGCTTGTAGCGCAACCAGGCGCCTCCGCCGGCAAGGCCCGCCAATGCTACGAATGGCAGGAAAGGCAACCCGGGAAGCAAGGCGAGTATCCCGGCGGCTCCGGCTGCCACGGCGAGCGGCTTGGGGCTGCCGCCAAGCTGGCGAATGAGAGCGGCGTCGGCGGGGCCTTCCATGCCGCCTTTGGTCACCACGATGCCGGCCGCGGTGGAGACGAGCAGCGCGGGAATCTGCGTGACCAGGCCATCGCCGACCGTGAGAGTGGTGAAGGCGGTGATGGCGTCGGCGAGTGGCATGCCGTGGCGGATCAAGCCGATGGTGAGGCCGCCGACGATGTTGATGGAGGTGATAATCAGCCCGGCAACGGCATCGCCGCGGACGAACCGGGCGGCGCCGTCCATGGCGCCGTAGAAGCCGCTTTCAGCCTCCAGGTCCCGACGGCGGGCGCGGGCGGTTTTCTCGTCGATCAGGCCGGCCGACATGTCTGCGTCGATGGCCATCTGCTTGCCGGGCATGGCATCCAGGCTGAAGCGGGCGGCGACTTCGGCGATGCGGCCGGAGCCTTTGGTGATGACGGTGAAATTCACCACCAGGAGGATGGAAAACACGATCAGGCCAATGAGGACGTCGCCACCCATGAGAAAGCCGCCGAATGCGGCGACGACGTGGCCGGCGGCAAGGGGGCCCTCGTTTCCATGGGAGAGGATCCGGCGCGTGGTTGCGACATTGAGCGACAGGCGCAGCAGGGTTGTGAGCAGGAGGAGAGTGGGAAAGCTGGTGAAATCCAGTGGGCGGTCAAGAAACAGGGCGACCATGAGAATGAGCACGGCGGCGGTGATGGACATCGCCAGCCCCATATCGAGGATCGGCGGCGGCAGGGGGAGGACCAGGACAGAGAGGAGGACCACGACGCCGAGGGCGAGGCCGACATCGCTGCCGGGGGCGTATCGTTGAAGAGTTCTCGCCAGCCCGGCGACGAAGCTGCTGTCAGGCATATCGGCTCAGGCGGCAATACCGGCGGTAGGGGGCGGCACGGGCAGCCCCTGCGCGGCGTAGTCGCGCAACTTGTTCCTCAGGGCGCGGATGGAGATGCCGAGAATGGTGGCCGCATGGGTGCGGTTGCCGAGCGTTTGCCCGAGTGTTTCAAGGATGAGATCCCGTTCCACCTCTTCCATTTTAC
>DATDIC010000126.1:0-6065 GCA_036521275.1 Acetobacteraceae bacterium | reverse complement strand
CGTCCGGCTCGCGATATTCCCGCACGTTGAAATACACCCACACCAGGTTCACCAGCAGCAGCGCCGCCGTAACGAAGAACACCCAGCGCAATCCGAGCGATGCGGCAACGGCGCCACCCGTCAGCGGCCCCAGCGAATTGCCGATGAACGTCGCCGACGCCGACATGCCGTAGATCAGCCCGCGGTCGGACCGCGCCACCATGCGCCCGATCAGGGCGTTCGCCGCCGGCAGGATGCCGCCGATGAACAGCCCGACGCCGAAGCGCTCGGCGGCGAATGTCCAATAGTTGGTGGCGAAACCTTGCGGCAGGCTGGTCAGCGTCGCACCCAGCAAGCAGATCAGCAGCACCCGGCGATAGCCGATCTGGTCGCTGCGCCGGCCCAGCAACGGCACCGCAATCATGCCGGCCAGACCGGTGACCGAGAATGCCACGCCGCCCAATGTCGCCAGGTCCGGCCGCGGTCCGACCAGTTGCTGCACGAACAGCGTCACCACCGGCTGCACCGCGCGCGTGCTGAACTGCGCCATCATCAATACGAAGAACAGCGGCAGCACGCCCGCCGCGCCGACCAGCAACGTCATGCTCTTCCAGGTCGAGCCTTTGCGACTCCCCGCTACCGGCCGCACGAATTCCTCCCGCACGCCCCGCCACACCATGAACAACGCAATGAAGCACACCGCCGAGGTGCAGTAGAACGGAATGCGATAGCTGTCGGTGAGGTCGGAGAGCACCCCGCCGATCACTGGTCCGATCAGCGAGCCGACAAGCTGGCCGGTGGACAGCAGGCCCAGCGAATAACCGAGTCGCCCCTCCGGCACCTGGCTCGCCACCAGCGCCATCGCGGTCGAGGAGAAGCCGGCGAACACACCCATCAGCGCGCGCGCGGCAAAGAACTGCCAGACGTCCTGCGACAGCCCCATGAACGCGGTGAACACCGCGATGGCGCAACTCGACCGCAGCAGCATCAGCTTGCGGCCATGCTGATCGGCGAGGCGGCCCCAGACCGGCGATGCGAAAGCGGCAACGAAAGACGTAGAGCCGCTCAGGATGCCCGACCACATGTCGATGGCGCCCGCGCTGTGCACGCCGAGCACCGGCAGGAACAGCGGCATGATCGGGGTGAGGAAGCTGAACGACATGGTCATGACGAACTGGATGCCGACCATCGCCCACAGCGTGCGCTGCCAGTTCGTGGCGGCTGCCAGGGTCGGATGGGCGCTGTCGCCCGTCGGTTCTGCCGGCGGGACGGCGTCGTCGGTCGCAATGTCGGTCATCGTTCCGCAAGGTGGCACGTCACGGTTGCCGGCGGAACCCAGGCCACGGATGCGCCGGCATGGCACGCTGACGTTTCGTTAACCGCGGGGCGCTATGCCACCACGGTGGGCCGACGGTTCCTTGCGGTCTCAGGGAGGCGTCGCAGGCCGCGGTTCAATGAGCGATCTCGCCAGCATCAGGCCACAAATCGAAGCCGCGCTGAAGTTGCTCAACGTCCGGCTGGCGGCGGGTGACCGTGCGGGCGCGTTGCGCGGACTGAACGAGCTGACCAACCAGATGATCCACACGCAGCGGCCGGACATCACTGCCGCCTGCTACCTGTTGCCCGGACGCAGTGTCAGCCTGAGCGTTTGCCGCATTCCCGCGGCGCCGCGTCCCGACCGGCCGATCGCCGTGTTCGTCCCCGGCCTCGGCGCCTCGCTGCTGCTGGCCGCGGTCCATGCGCTGGCGCTGATCGAGCATTTCGACATCGTCGTGTGTTCGTTGCCCGGCCATACCGGTTCCGACGAGCTGCCCGACGTGTCGCTTGCGGGGTTTTCCGACGAGTGCGCCGCATTGGTTGCCGCCGCGATGCCGCGGGCCAGGAACCTGTTCGTCATCGGCCAGTCGCTCGGCGGGCTGGTCGCGCTGCAAATGGCGCATCGCCGTCCGGACCAGATCAGGCACGTCATCTTGCTCGATCCACCGTTCCGCCTGACCCGCCCGCGCGCGGCGCGCGTGCTGCATCAGGTGTGGCGGTTCACCGGCGAGAATCCGTATCATGCCCGCATCTGCCAGGAGATCATGGGCTTCGATGCTGCCTCCGGCGCGGTCGGTTCATCGCGCGACTACCACGACCTGGTGCGCGGTCCGTTCAACTGCCTGCTGCTTCGCGGCGGCGACCCGCCCGGCCGCATGCCCAGCTTCGTGGAGGAAGAAGACGTGGTTGCGTTGCGCGCGCACAACCCCTCGATCATGGTCGGCGCGCGGCTGCACGAGGGCGGCCACGCCTTGCTGGCCGACAATCCGGCCGGCGTGGTGGCGCAACTCGACCAGTTCCTGATGCCGTCGGCGGGGATTGCCATGTAGCCGTGCTGCCTCGCCTGGCCGCGCCGCCGCTGGTATGCTTCAGGCAAAATCGGGAAGGGAGCACCGATGTCCATCGATCGCATGCTGACCGAGGAAGAACCGGTCGCCGAGCTGGTCGGCCGCGTGCTGCAGGAAGCCGGCATCGAGTACGTGTTCGGCATTTCCGGCGGCCACACCGGCCGCATCGTCGCCGGCCTGCGCAAAATTCAGAATTCGTTGCGCATGGTCATGGTGCGCGAGGAATCGCTCGCCGGCGTGATGGCCGAGGTCTACGGGCGCCTCACACGGCGGCCGGGCGTGCTGATCGGGCAAGGCCCCTGGGTGCTGGGCAACGGCATGATCGGCACGATCGAGGCGTTCCTCTCGAGTTCCCCCATGCTGCTGCTGACCGATTTCTCCGATGCGTCGCGGCTGCAGTTGCACGCGCCGTATCAGCAGGGCACCGGCGATTACGGAAGCTGGGACGCGCGGCGCGCGTTCTCTGGCGTCACCAAGCAGGTGATGCAGGCGACCGATCCCGGCAGCGCCGTGCAGGCCACGCAACTCGCGATCAAGCACGCGATCGCCGGCCAGGCGGGGCCGGTCGTGGTGCTGTTCAGCCAGGATTCGCTGGCCGGAACGATAGGCCCCGATTCCGTTCCGACATTGTACCCGACGCGGTACTATTTGCCGCCGCTTCCGCCGCCGGCCGACAGCGGCCGGGTCGCCTCCGCGGTCGAGGCGTTGCTGTCGGCACGCAAGCCGGTGGTCATCGCCGGCAATGGCGTCCGCATCGCCCAGGGGTACGAGCCATTGCGCGCGCTGGCCGAAGCCGCCGGGCTGCCCGTCGCCACCACTGCCGCGGGCAAGGGCTGCTTCGCGGAAACCCATCCCTTGGCACTGGGGGTATTCGGCACGTTCGGTACCGAAGTGGCGAACGCAACGGTCGCCGAAGCCGATCTGGTTCTCGCCGTCGGCACCAAGCTCGGACCCTCCGACACCGCCTGGGAAAATCGTAAATTGCTCGATCCGACCCGACAGACCTTCGTCCAGATCGACATCGAGCCGCGCAACGCGTCGTGGAGCTTTCCGGCGGAACATGTGCTGCTGGGCGACGCGGCGATCGTTCTGCGCCAGCTCTGCGACGTGGTGGGGCGGCGCGCATCCGGCCGTCGCGCGCCGGCCGAGCGCCGCGTTGCAGCCTGGCGGGCGGAAAAGGGCTTTTTCGATGCGCCCGAATACCACGCGGACGAGCAACCGATTCTGCCGCAGCGGGTGATCGGCGAGTTGATGCGCAACCTGCCGGACAACGCGATCGTCACCTGCGATGCCGGCGAGAACCGCATCATGATGACGCACTGGTATCAGACGAAACAACATGGCGGCTTCCTGCAGGCTGCCGGTTCGGGGCCGATGGGCTTCGCCATTCCTGCCGCGCTCGGGGCCAAGCTGGTGTATCCGGATCGGCCGATCGTTGCGGTCTGCGGTGACGGCGGGTTCGCAATGACGATGAACGGGCTGATGAGCGCGCTGGAGCAGGATATTCCGATTACGGTGGTGGTGTTTAATAACAATGCGTTGGGATGGGTGCTGCATGGCGGCGGGCCGTTCGCCGCCGAGTTGAAGGATTTCGACCACGCGGCGATCGCTCGGGCGATGGGCTGTCGCGGTGAACGCATCACCGATCCTGCCGCGCTGGGTCCGGCGCTGCATGAGGCGATTGCGGCGCGCGTGCCGACGGTGCTGGACGTGCGCACGTCGCTGAAGGTGTCGTTTGCCGATATTACGTCGCCGCTCGCGGTCGAGGCGTCACCACGGCGGCGGTAGAGCGATCCTCTCCCGCCGAAAGCGGGAGAGGTTTATGCCGGGACTACGCCTTTACCAGCGGGCATCCGCCTTCACTCAGCGGGCGCCATGCGTCCGCCGGCGATATGGTAGCCAGGTTCTTGCAATAGTCGTATTTGTATTTCGACTCGGCCGGCGTCTTCACCTGCCAGAGATACATGACGTGCATCACCCTCCCGTCCTCGCGAATCTTGACATTGGTGTTGTAGAAATCGTTGATCGGCGTGGCTTTCATCTTCGCCACCACCGTGTCCGCATCCGTGGTGCCGGCAGCCTTCACCGACTTCAGCCAGTGGTTCGCAGCGCAGTAGTTTGCCGCGTGCAGCAGGCCGGGCACCATGCCGTCCATCTTGGCACTCCAGCGCTTCGCCCAAGCGCGCGTCTGGTCCGTCATGTCCCAGTAGAACGAGTCGGTGTACACCAGTCCCTGGCACGTATTCAGGCCCAGGGAGTTCACGTCGTTGATCGCCATCAGCAGCGTGGCCATGCGGACGCCGCTTTGCGATATGCCGAACTCGGCGGCCTGTTTGATGCAATTTTGTAGGTCCGTGCCGGCGTTGGCGAGGCCCAGCACCTTGGCGCCGGACGCCTTCGCCTGCACCAGGTAGGAGGAAAAATCCGCCGTGCCGAGCGGCGCGCGCTCGGTGCCCAGCACCTTGCCGCCGGCGGCCTGCACGGCCGCTATGGTGTCGCGCTCCAGCGCGTAGCCGAAGGCGTAGTCGGCGGTGATGAAGTACCAGGTAGCACCGCCGGCCTTGGTCAGTGCGCCGCCGGTGCTGTGCGCCAGGGCATAGGTGTCGTAGGCGAAATGGATGCCGTAGGGTGAGCATTGCTTGCCGGTGAAGTCCGACGACGCCGGTCCGGTGATCAGATAGATGCGCTTCTTCTCGCGGGCGATCTGCTGGATGGCGAGACCGGCGGACGATGCAGCGCCGTCCATCAGTACGTCGACGCCCTGGCTGTCGATCCACTCGCGCGCCAGTCCCGCCGCCACGTCCGGCTTGTTCTGGTCGTCGCCTTGTACGATCTCGATCTTCCGACCGAGCACAGAGCCGCCGAAATCCTGCACCGCCAGTTCGACCGCGACGCGATTTCCAGGGCCGCCGACGTCACGGTACGGCCCGCCCATGTCGGACAACAAGCCGATCTTCACTGGCTTCGATGTACTCTGGGCGCGGATGATGCCGGGTCTTGCCAGCGGTGCCGCCGCGATGCTGCCCAGCAGCAAGCGGCGCGAGAACTTCGTCATAGTGTAGGTCTCCTTGGACTGCGCCGATCGTTGCGGTCGGCGCCCCGGCAGTTTGCCGGCTTCGCGTCTCGCAGGGAAGCGCTACGCGGCGGCGCGTGCGACAGGCTGCAACCCGAACCGCAGCATCCGGCGTTGCCGAAAGCCAGGCTGTTCGTCCATGGTCACGGTGCGACGCACAGCTTGCGTCCGGGATGTACTCTACGACAATGGGCCGTTGCGACGATGCGGGAGGTGGTGATGGAGCATGGCGGGGGCTGCCATTGCGGGACGCTGCGGGTGAAAGTGCGGCTGAGCCAACCGCCACTGGATAATCGGCTGCGGTCCTGCGCCTGTTCGTTCTGCCGCGCCCACGCGACACGGACCGTGTCGGATCCGGCCGGGCTGTTCGAGGTCTGGGCGGAAGACTGGTCGCATGTGGAGAAATACCGTTTCGGCTCGCGCACGGCGGACTACCTGGTGTGCCGGCGTTGCGGCGTCTACATCGGCGCGGTGTGCGAGACCAGCGCTGGAACGCGCGCTGTGGTCAACACCAATTGCCTGGACGATCGCGCCGCCTTCGCGCAGGACCCGGTGCGGCCGGATTATGATAACGAGGCGACGGAGGTGCGGCTGGCTCGGCGCGCGGCGAATTGGATGCCGGCGGTGCT
>DATDIC010000125.1:0-2139 GCA_036521275.1 Acetobacteraceae bacterium | reverse complement strand
CGTGGCGAACGGGATCATGATCGCCAACCGCGAGCGGCACGGCAGCGCCGGCGTGCCGGAGGGGGATTTCGTCGGGCTGCGCATCTTCGATGCCACCGATCCCCACCGGCCGCGCGAGATCGCGCACTGGGCGTGCGGCGGGATGGGGGTGCATCGGTTCACCTTCGACGGCCATTACGCGTATATTTCGCCCGAGCTGGATGGTTACGTCGGCAACATAGTGATGATCCTGGACCTCGCCGACCCGGCGCGGCCGGTCGAGGTGGGTCGGTGGTGGATGCCGGGGCAGCACCTGGCCGGTGGCGAAACGCCGACGTGGCAGGGGCGCGCGCATCGGTGCCACCACCCGATCCGGCGTGGCGATCGGCTTTATGTGAGTTATTGGCACGGCGGGGCTGTGATCCTGGATATCGCCGACATGCGCCGGCCACGGATGGTGTCATCGATCGATACCAGCCCGCCGTTCGCGTGGCCGACGCACAGCGTGGTGCCGGTGGAGCCGGATATTGCCAGGCACCGCTGGATGGTGGTGGCGGACGAGCACGTGGCGCCGCTGGCGCCCGACCTGTCGCGGGAAATGCCCTCGTTCATCTGGATGATGGACATCACCGACGAGACGCGGCCGATGGCCGTCGGCAGCTTCCAGGTACCCGAGCTGGTGGGGCGCCAAACCCCGCTGATGACCGGGTGTCACCAGCCTGTGGAATTCATTCCTGGAACGGAAGTGGCCGCCGCCTGGTTCGCCAGCGGCTTACGCATCGTCGATATCTCCAACCCGCATGCACTCCGGCAGGTCGCGTACCATGTGCCGGACGCCCCACCGGGGACAGATCGTCCGTCTAGCAACGATCTCTGCATCGATGATCGGGGGCTCATCTACCTGATCGACCGGAACCGCGGACTATCGATTCTGGAGCGAGAATGACATCCGACCCTCTGCTGCAACCTTATCCGCTGAAGCATCTGACGCTGCGCAACCGGATCATGAGCACGGCGCACGAGCCGTTCTACTCCGAAGACGGGATGCCGAAGGACCGCTATCGGCTGTACCACGTCGAGAAGGCAAAGGGCGGGGCCGCGCTGACGATGACAGCGGGCTCCGCGGTGGTCTCGCCGGACAGTCCGCCGGTGTTCGGCAACCTGCTGGCCTACAAGGACGAGATCGTGCCGTGGCTGCGCCAACTCGCCGACGAATGCCATGCGCATGGTTGCGCGGTGATGATCCAGCTCACCCATCTCGGGCGGCGGACGGCATGGAACAAGGCAGACTGGCTGCCGGTGCTGGCGCCCTCGGCGATCCGGGAACCGGCGCACAGGGCATTCCCCAAGGCGCTGGAGGACTGGGACATCGAGCGGATCGTCGCTGATTACGCGGCGGCGGCGCAGCGGATGCAGGCGGCGGGACTGGACGGGCTGGAGATCAACGCATACGGGCATCTGCCGGACCAGTTCTTTTCGCCAGCAACCAACAAGCGGGACGACGAGTGGGGCGGCGTTCTGGCGAACCGCATCCGGTTCGCGCTGCGTGTCCTGCGAGCAATGCGCGATGCGGTGGGACCGGCGTTTCTGCTCGGCGTGCGCATGGTGGCCGATGAGGACTGGGAGATCGGGCTGACCCGGGAGGACGGGATTGCCATCGCGACAATGCTGCGCGATTCGGGGCTGATCGACTTCCTGAACATCATTCGTGGACATATCGAGAGTGATGCGGCGATCGTGAAAGTAATTCCGATCCTGGGCATGCGCTCCGCGCCGCACCTGGATTTCGCCGGCGACGTACGGAAGGCGACGGGATTCCCGGTGTTCCATGCGGCGCGGATCAACGACGTGGCGACAGCGAGGCATGCGATCGCCTCCGGCAAGCTCGACATGGTGGGGATGACGCGGGCGCTGATCGCCGACCCGCATCTGGCGCGCAAGGTGGCGGAGGGACGCGAGGCGGAGATACGACCGTGCGTCGGTGCGAGCTATTGTATCGATCGTATCTACGAGGGAAACGAGGCGCTCTGCATCCACAATGCCGCCACCGGGCGCGAAGCTTTCATGCCGCAGGTCATCGCCCGCAGCTCGGGGCCACTGCGGAAAATCGTGGTCGTCGGTGCCGGCCCGGCCGGTCTGGAGGCGGCCCGCGTGGCCGGT
>DATDIC010000124.1:0-63551 GCA_036521275.1 Acetobacteraceae bacterium | reverse complement strand
GCCCCGTGCCGCGGCCGCCGGATGATGATGACGCGTTGCGTCGGATGCTGGCCGACAATGATCGGACGATCCTGATCGATCGCGCCTGGCTGGCTGGTGACAGTCAGCCTGATTGGGAACGATTGCGGAAACGGATCGCGGCGCTTCCGCTGCCGGTGTTTCCTTTGGAAGGACGTGACGTTCTGGCGCTGGGCCTGGCGCCCGGTCCGCGCGTTGGCGCATTGCTTCGGTCCACGCGACATTGGTGGCTGCAACGTGGCTGCACCCCCGAGCGGGCGGCCTGCCTCGCGGAACTCGCCCGGCAGGCATCGGGTCTTTCGAGCGGCGACGACGGGGCGGAGCGGGTTCAGTGCTGATCCGAAGCGGGTTGCGCCACGTTGTCAGGCGGCGTGCGGTTCGCGTGCCCTATCGAGCCGCGCCAGCATAACGTCTCGCGTGACGCGCACATGCGCGGCGCCGAGATCGGCGGCCCGACTGGCGTCACGCTTGCGAAACGCCGCGAGCAATGCGCGGTGCTCGCGCACCACCCGCCTCAGATAACCAGGTTCATGACCGACCAGACGCACCAGCATGCGTCCGAAATCGATGTATCGTGATACCGGATCAATGATCAGCGGATTGTTGCTGCTGGTGTTGATGAAGCGGTGAAAGTCGCGGTTGGCCAACGAGACCGACTGCATGTCGGCGGCCTCCGCGGCCTGCTCATGGCGGGCTTGGATCTGTTCCAGGTGGCGCAGTTCCGAAGGGCGCGCATCCTCGGCGAAGCGGCGCGCCATGTATGATTCGAGCGCCTCACGAAACTCGTAGATGTGGAACAGCCGCGCGCGGTCAAGCCCATGGACGCGCGCGCCGCGATTGGGGAAAATCTCAACCAGTCCTTCGCCTTCCAGAAGCTGAAGCGCTTCCCGCACTGGCTGAACGCTCACTCCGAGCCGATCGGCCACCGCCTGCATGCGAACCCAGCTTCCGGGCTCGATCGCCGCTTCGAGTATCTCGTGCCGGAGCCGCTCGGCGACACGCCGGTAGCCAGTCTCCGGTAGCCGATCCTGCTGTCGCCGCACACGACCTCCATGACCTCGGTCATATATGATCTTGACCGGTTTGATAGGAAGCGCAAGCATCGGAGCAACGATCGGAACGACGACGTTCAAGAGGGGCTCAGGCAATGGCGAAAATCACCGGGCGGCTGACCCGTCGGGATCTTGGCCGCGGAATCGCCGGCGTGGCGGCAGCAACTGGATTGACGGCGAGGCGGGCTGAGGCGAAGCCTGTCACGTTGAAAATGTGGATGCATCTGCACCCACCGCGGCTTCCTGTTGACAAGCGGATCATCGCTGCTTTCGAGCAAGCCAACCCGGATGTGACGGTGCAGTACGAAGTCTTCCCGCCGTCTGAGTATGGGACCAAGCTGCTCACGGCCTTCGCGGCCGGCGCCGGGCCGGATTTCTTCAACTGGAGCTCGTCTTATACCGCGGAGTATCATCATTCCGGCATCATTGCGCCGGTTGATTTCGCCGCGATGGGGTATCCGGATGAACATGCGCTGACCAGCCAGTACGCGGCCGGGTTCCAGGGAGCTCGCTTCGACAACAAGCTGTTTGGCGTGCCGAGCGAGGTGAGCAACTATGCCTGTTACAGCAATAACCAAATCTGGGGGTCCGCCCATCTCGACCCGATGAAGGACTTCCCAAAGACCTGGGAAGAACTGACCAAGGTCGCCGATACGCTGACGATGCGTGATCATTCTGGTGTGCCGGTCAGGCGCGGCTACGATTTCGACTGGTCCAGCCCGAACATCTACTACCTGACTTTAAGCACCATGATGCATCAGTTGGGCGTTGACGTGGTGGACGAGGCAACCGGCCGCGCCAACCTCGATACCGATGCCGCACGGCAAGTGATGCAATACTACGCCGAGTGGGTGAGAAAGTTGCGGCTTGGTGGTCCGCAATACATCGAATCGCGGATCGCCTTCCTCGACGGCAAATTGGGCAGCGAGGGCAGTTTCGGCGTCTGGGGAATTCCGCAGATGCACACGGCAAAACTCGATTTCAGTGTCAGCCCCGCCCCGCGCTGGACTGGCGGCACCAACCGCGGTTTTGACGCTTATGCTTTCTACATGATGGTGAACGCCCGGACGCCGGCGCCGGCCCAGCATGCGGCATGGAAGTTGGCCCGAGCCTATGTCGATCACGCGCCCGAGTTGTTCCAGGCGGCGGGGCTGTTTGTCCCGCGCGAGGACGTTATGGCGACCGAGGCGTTCAAGTCCGACCCGTGGGTTTCTGTGTTCATGGATGAGTTGAAGTTGGCGAAATTCTCGCCCCGGCTCGTCGGCTTCGACCAGGTGGTGGGCGCGCTGGTCGCCGCCCGCGACCAGATCATCGAAGCCGGCCAGCCGGTTGGGCCGGTGCTGAAAGATCTGAATGCGCAAGTGAACGCGATTATTCAACAGGAGCTGAAGACTTGACGCGCTAACGGTCTGGTTTGGTGAGCAATCAGTCCTCGATCGCGCCGGCGGCGCGTTTGCGGATTGCGAGAGCGGGGCGACGTCGCGCACTGAAGCCGCGGAGCTGGGGCTTGGCATTCGTCCTGCCGGTGGTTGCCTTCTTCGCGGTGTTCAATGTCTTCCCGGTTCTGTATGGTCTTTATCTCAGCCTGACGCGGGCAAGCCTGCTCACGCCGCCACGCTGGACCGGCCTGGATAATTTCCTGGCGCTTCACTCGGACCCGCTGTTCCGGCTGGCGCTCGGGAATACCCTTGTTTTCGTGCTGGGGAGCACGGTTCCGGTGTGGTTCGCGTCGCTCGGCGCGGCGTTGCTGTTTCACCAGACTTTTCCAGGCCGCGATATCCTCAAGACGCTGTTCTTTTTGCCTGTGCTGCCGCCGCTTGTTGTCGTCGCCGTGGTCTGGAAAGTGCTGCTGAATCCGATCGGGGTGATGACATGGCTCGTCGGGTGGATCTGGGGCCAGGGTGAGATCTCCTGGCTCTATAACACGACCCTCGCCCCGATGGTGATGATTGTTGTGCACGATTGGGCGGCTATTCCGTTCTACATGATGATATGGCTCGCCGGACTGGCGACGCTGTCGTCGGAAATCAGCGAGGCTGCGCATATCGATGGCGCCGGGCCGGCGCGGACGTTCTGGCATGTTGAACTGCCGCAACTGCGCGGAACGGTTGTGTTGGTTTGCGCACTCAGCTCGATCGGTGCCTTTCAGACCTTCACGCTGCAGTACGTGCTCAGCAACGACCAGGGGGGCCCGGTCAACTCCACGCTGGTTCTCGGACTGCTGATCTTCAAGCAAGGCTTTCAGTTCTTCCGTATGGGCTACGCCGCCGCGCTCTCGGTCGTACTGTTCGCCATGATCCTTGCCGTTACCCTTATCCAGCTAAAGCTGAGCCGGCGTGCGCATTAGGCACCCGTCCCGCGCCCGAGGCGCAGCAAAATTGGTGTTCTTCGTCGTTGCCGTGGTGCTGGCGGTGGTGTTCGCCTTCCCGCTATGGTTCATGGTCTCGTCCGCGTTCAAAGCGGAAAACGAGATCATGGAGGTGCCAATTCATTGGCTGCCGCATGATTTTCAGGGATGGGAGCAGTTTCGCAACGCGGCGTCGGTCTCGCCGCTCTGGCGCTATCTGTTCAACAGCGCGCTTGTGTCCAGCATACAGGTGGCAGTGACCGTGTTCTTTGGAGCACTCGCCGGGTTCGGTTTTGCCAAGTATAGGTTTCGGTTCCATCGACTTCTGTTCTTCCTGGTTATTTCGACCATGATGATCCCGTTTCAGATACTGGTCGTTCCTCTTTTCATGGAGATTCATGCCTTCGGCTGGGAGAATAGCTATGTTGGCCTCATCGTCCCCGGCATGATGAACGCCTTTGGCGTGTTCATGATGCGGCAATATGCGGCGGACCTTCCCGACGAGCTGCTTGAGGCCGGCCGCGTTGATGGTGCCGGCGAGTTCCACATGTTCATCCGCATCATTCTGCCGCTGCTCGCCCCCGCCATGACAAGTCTTGGCATTCTTGTGTTCATCTGGAGTTGGGGCGCGTTTCTCTGGCCACTGGTGGTCGTGCAGGATCGGAGCCTGCAAGTGCTGGCTGTCGGCCTGACCGACTACAGCCAAAGCTATTCGCGGCCACCCATGTGGGGCGCGGCAATGGCTGCCTCCACCGTGGCGACGCTGCCCATCGCCTGCCTGTTTGCGTTCTTTCAGAGGTACTTCATCAAGGGCCTGACCGCGGCGGCGGTCAAAGGCTGACCACCGCCGATTGGCCAGGTCAGCGCCCGCCTAAACCTCGGGCGCAGCACCGACGTAATGGAACTGATGCGTCGCGTCGCCGATCGGATAGGCGGGGTTGTACTGTACCTGGAAGATCGACACTGCCGTTGAAGCAAGATCCCCCCGCGCGTCGAACGAGACCTCGCCCTGCGGCAGCTTGAGATGGGTGGACAGCATCGCCTCTCGCACTGCGTCGCGGGTGACCGGCTTGCCGGACGCGGCCACTCGTCGGATCGCGTCCAGGACGACCCGCGTCGCGTCATAATAGGTCACCGAATAGTCGGCCGGGTTCTGCTTCATCGTGGCCTTGAACTTCTCCACCCAGGGCTGCACATCCGGCTGGTCGAGGACGTGGGTCGCCGCGGAGGTGGCATACCACCCCTGGATGGCCGGCATGGCGCTACCGGTCAGCATGTCGGGGGTATGCACGCCGTCGCCGCCGCCTTTGACGGCATTCGGGATGATATCGTACGATTGCTTGGCAACCTTGGCGCCGGCCATCGGATCGCCACCGTAATACAGGCCTTGCGTGTCGAGGCTCTTGGCGCGGGTCATCACGGCGCTGTAGTCGGCGTTCAGCGGATCGAGCCGGTCGCGGATCACCACTGTCATGCCGATCTTCGCTGCCTGCGCGGCGAACGCGTTGGCCATCCCGACGCCGTAGGCGCCGGTATCGTCCAGCACCACCACCTTCTGCACCTTCAGGACTTTGCCGAAATAGTTCGCCAGTCCAGGTCCCTGATATGCATCGGTGGTAACGGTACGGAAAAAGTTCGGCTTCCCGCCCGGATGATAGACGCCGGCGAATTTGGGATCGTTCAGGTCGGGGCTGGTGGCACTGCCGCTGATCGTCGCCATGCCGGCCTGACTGAGGATCGGGACTGCGGCTTTTGCCGAACCGCTATTCAGCGGGCCGACCGCGGCGATCACCGAAGGATCGGCGACCATCCGGCGCGCGTTCGTCGCAGCCAGCGCGGGGTCGTATTGGCCGGTCGTCGGCGATCCGTCGTCCAGCAGCAAGAACCCGATCTTGTAGCCGCCGACGCCGCCCTGTGCGTTCGCTTCATTGATGGCGAATTGCGTGGCATCCCGCACGATCCGCGACTGCTGAGCCAGTTCACCGGTGAGCGGTATGCTCATGCCGATGGACAGCGTTTTTTCGTCTGCCCGTGCGCCGATGAAAGGCACCGCCAGCGCGGCGGCGGCGAGAACGAATGTCTCGCGCCTGGCGACGTTCGGCATCCCAAGTCTCCCTGTTTGTTTGTTGCGGGCAGTTTGGCGCGGACGCTCGCTTGACACAAGCGGGCCAGCCACTCCCTATTTTCCGTTCATGCAAGGACAGAGAAGGTGGTGGAAGCAAACGCACTGGATCAGACCGTGGACGGACGGGCGCAAGCCATTGCCGGGGATCCGATCGCTCTGCAGGTGGTCTGGCGGCGGCTGATCGCCATCGCGGACGAAGCGGCGGCAACGCTTCGCCGCACCTCGTTTTCGCCCACAGTGCGGGAGTCGAACGACTTTGCCTGCGTCATATTCGATGCGGCGGGGAATGCGATGGCGGAAAACACGATCGGCATTCCGTCGTTCAACATGACGCTGTCGCGCACGCTCGCGCATTTCCTGTCGATCCGCCCCGCCGGCGACTGGCAGGACGGCGATGTCGGCATCTGCAATGACCCGTGGCTGACATCGGGGCACCTGCCGGACATCACGGTGGTTGCACCCGTGTTTCATCAGCGGCGGCTGGTCGGCTGGACCGGCAGCGTCGCGCACCAGGCTGACCTTGGCGGGATCGGGTGGGCGGCGGACGCGCGCGACGTGTTCGAGGAAGGCATCCGCATCCCGCCGCTGCTGTTCATGAAGGCCGGCGTGGTGGTGCCGGAGGTGGATCAGTTCCTGCGCGCGAATTCGCGGCTGCCCGATCAGGTGCTGGGCGACATCGCCGCGCAGGTGGCGGCCGGGGATGCTGCGGGACGCGGGTTGCGCGACCTGCTGCGGCGCGAGGCAATCGCTGACCTGGCGCCCGTCTCGCATGCGGTATGCGAGCGGTCCGAGCGCGCCATGCGCCGGGCGATCAGCGGGATCCCGGACGGAGACTACCAGGCGGCCATCGACCTCGATGGGACTGGCGAGGAGGATATCCATCTCGCGCTGAAGATCAGCAAGCGGGGCGAGGAGCTGCTGCTGGACTATACCGGCACCTCGCCCGAGGTCGGACGCGCGCTGAACGTGGTAACCAACTATACGGTTGCATATTCCTGCTACCCGCTGAAATGCGCGCTGGATCCGGGGACGCCGCGCAACGAAGGGTCCTATCGTCCGATCCATGTGCAGGCGCCCGAAGGTTGCATTCTGAACCCGCGCTTCCCGGCACCGGTGAATGCGCGTCAATTGGTTGGTCACTGCCTTTCAGCGTTGATCTACAAGGCACTTGCGCCGGTGCTGGGGGACAGGATCCTGGCCGAGTCCGGCAGCGCGCCAACCCTGCGCGTGGTGATCACCGGCCGGCGGGAGGACCGGCGCCGCTACGGCGCGATCCTGTTCATCAACGGCGGCATGGGCGCGCGAGCGCGGCGGGATGGGCTGTCGGCGACGTGCTTTCCGTCCAGCGTGATCTGCGGCTCGATGGAGATCATCGAAACCCAGGCGCCGCTGCGCATCTGGCGCAAGGAGCTGGCGACGGATTCCGGCGGCGCCGGGCAGTTCCGCGGCGGGCTCGGGCAGGATGTGGAGCTGGAACTGACCACCGCGGAACCCGCCACCCTGTCGCTGTTCGTCGAACGCATGCAGCACCCCGCGCTTGGGGCATTGGGCGGCGGTGCCGGGGCGCCTTCGCGGGTTGCCTGGAATGGGCGCGAGAGTGGCTTTCCGCTGAAGGGCCGCAGCCGCATGCAGGGCGGTGACCGGCTGGTGGTGCGCTATCCCGGCGGCGGCGGATTCGGCGACCCGCGCGAGCGTGACCGTGCCGCCGTGCGGGCCGACCTGGAGGCGGGCCGCATCTCCGCGCGCACGGCCGGCGAGGAATACGGGTTGTGATGCAGTTCCTGGCGGGCGCCGATGTCGGCGGCACCTTCACCGATATCGTTCAGTACGACACGACCAGCGGCACGCTGGCGCTGCACAAGCTGCTGACCACGCCGGACGATCCGCGCCGCGCGATCATCGACGGGCTGGCTGCGATGCCGGCGCGGGCCGGCCTGGTGGTGCATGGCACGACGCTGGTGACCAACGCGCTGATCGAGCGTCGCGGCGTGAAGACCGGCCTGATCACCACCGAAGGTTACCGCGATGTGCTGGAGATCGGCTCGGAGCTGCGCTACGATTCGTTCGACCTCCAGATCGAGCGGCCGGAGCCGCTGGTGGAGCGGCGCTTGCGGCTGACGGTCCGCGAACGGCTTGGCGCCGACGGCGAAGCGGTGCTGCCGCTGGACGAGGCGGGAATGCGCGTTGCCGCTCGCGCACTGCGCGATGCCGGCGTGCAATCCATCGCGATCGCGTTTTTCAACGCCTATCGCAACCCGGCGCACGAGCAGCAGGCGCAGCGCATCGTGGAAGACGAATGCCCGGGCATCGCGGTCTGCACCTCCAGCGGCATCGCCCCGGAGATACGCGAGTTCGAGCGGTTTTCCACCTGCCTGGCGAATGCGTATATCTCGCCGATCGCCAACCGGTATCTGTTGGAACTGGAGCGGTCGCTGGCGGTGCCGTTGTTCGTGATGCTGTCCGATGGCGGCATCACCACGGCGCGTGCCGCCACCGCGCAGCCGATCGCGCTGGTGGAATCCGGGCCGGCGGCGGGAACCATGGGGGCTGCGTTCCTGGCCCGCCAGGCAGGATGGGATGACGTGATCGCCTTCGACATGGGCGGCACGACGGCGAAGCTCAGCCTGATCCACGGTGGCCAGCCGCACCGTACGCACGAGCTAGAAGTCGCGCGGCTGGCGCGGTTCAAGAAGGGCAGCGGCCTGCCCCTGCGGCTGCCGGCAATCGAGCTGATCGAGATCGGCGCCGGCGGCGGCAGCATCGCCGCGGTCGATGAGTTGGGGCTGCTGGGCGTTGGGCCGCGCAGCGCCGGGGCAGTGCCGGGGCCGGCCTGTTACGGTGCCGGCGGAGAAGACCCGACCGTCACGGATGCGGACCTGCTGCGCGGCTACCTGTCGCCCGATCGGTTCCTGGGCGGGCGCATGCGGCTGGACCGCCGGCGGGCCGAAGCCGCCATCGCCCGGCTCGGGCGCCGGCTCGATCTGGACACGGTCGCGACTGCGGACGGCATCGCCCGCGTGGTCGATAACAACATGGCCACCGCGGCGCGCGTGCATATTGCCGAAGCGGGCACCGATCCATTACGCTACCGGATGGTGGCGTTTGGCGGCGCCGGCCCGGTGCACGCCTATGAGCTGGCGCGCCTGCTGGACATCAGGGAGGTGATCTTCCCGCTTGGGGCGGGGGTGGCGTCGGCGATCGGCATGCTGGTGGCGCCGCGCAGCGTGGAGCTGACCCGCAGCCTGGTCGTCGGGCTCAGCCGGTTGGATTGGGACCAGGCTGCCGCGGTGCTGGCGGACTTGGAAGAACACGGGCGGGAGGTGCTGCGCCAGGGTGGTGTAGCCGACGCGGAGATCTCGTTCGAAACCGCGGCTGACATGCGCTACGCCGGGCAGGGGTTCGAGGTGACCGTGCCGTTGTCAGCCGCGGCGATCGCTTCCCGCGACCCGGCCGTGCTGCAACGCGCGTTCGATTCGGAGTACCGCGCGCGGTTCGCCCGCAGCCTGGGCGGCATGCCGGTGGAACTCGTATCCTGGCGGGTGCGCTCGATCGCCCCGGCGCCGGTGAGCGAAATCCGGTTTGCCGGCAACGCGCTGCGGCAGGACCCGCTGATCGAGCGTCGGCCGGCCTATTTCGCCGAGGCCGGTGGGTTCGTGGATACGCCGGTCTATGCGCGCGCCGCGCTGCGGCCGGACACGCGGATCGAGGGGCCGGCGCTGATCGAAGAGGCGGAATCCACCGCGGTCGTCGGCCCGTCCGCCGATCTGCGGGTGGATGCGTTCGGCAACCTGACCATGCATCTGAAGGCTGACCCAGGGTAGCATACGGGTAGCGCACGGGTCGCGTACGGGCTTGCAGTGCCCGGTCCTTCTCGGGGATGATACGACGGTGATAGTTGTCGGACCGGCCTTGCGAGTCGCACCGTGAACGTCCTGGCCCCACCCAAGGCGCGCCTGTCGATCGAGGTGGTGCACGACCTGGTCTGCCCGTGGTGCTTCCTCGGCGTCCGGCGAATGCTGCGCACGCTGCGCCGACGCCCGGACCTGCTGTTCGAGCTGATCTGGCGGCCCTTCCTGCTCAATCCCGACATGCCTCGCGCCGGGATGTCGCGGCCGGATTACGTGCTGCGGAAATTCGGCGGCGAGGACCGGGCGCGGCGGCTGTATGCCTCGATCTCCGAGATCGGCCGGACTGAGGGCGTGCTGTTCCGGTTCGATCGGATCCGGCGCACCCCGTCGAGCGTGGATGCCCATCGCCTGGTGCGGTATGCCGGCCGCCATGGACGCGCCGACGCGCTGATCGAGGCATTGTTTTCCGCGCATTTCACTGATGGGCTGGATATCGGCGACGTTTCGATGCTGGCCGTGATCGCCAGTGCCTGCGGCCTGGATGGGCCGGCGGTGCGGCGCTACCTGGCTGGGACGGAGGATACCGACGCGGTGCATGCGGAAAATCTTCGCGCGCACCGGCTGGGCATCAACGGGGTCCCGTGTTTCGTGGTTGCCGGCCGCCACGCGATCGCCGGGGCGCAGGAGCCGGAGGTGATCGAACGGCTGCTGGATATCGCGGCCGTGGAGGCGGAGCCGATCTAACCAACGCCGGCCAGCGCAAGCAGCGCGCCCGTCAGCACGCGGGTGCCGCCGGCCAGTTGTTCTGGGCTGGCGTATTCGGCGGGGTTGTGGCTGATCCCCTTGCGGCAGGGCACGAAGATCATGCCGGCGGGGCACACCGGCACGACGAACTGCGCATCATGGAATGCACCGGACGGCAGCCGGGTCGACCGCAATCCCAACCCGTTTGCGGCCTGCTCGACCGCGGCGATCACGGAGGGCGCAAATGCAACCGGCAGCGCGTGAAACGTCTCCCGCACGTCGGCGGAGCAGCGGCGCATGGCCGACTGAACGACCCCGCGCACCGCGTCCCCACGTGCCAGCAGCACGTCGGCTTCCGGGTGCCGCAGGTCGATGGTAAAACTGGCATGGTTCGCGACCGAATTGGATGTGTTCGGTTCCACCACCACGCGCCCGACGGTGAAGCGAAGCACGTCGGACGGATCCCGCATCAGCCGATTGAGCGCCGAAATGGCGCGAATCATGTCCTGGACTGCGTCGTGCCGTAATGCCAAGGGCGTGGTGCCGGCATGGGCGGTTTCGCCGGACAAGGTGACGGTGAACCAGCGGCTGCCCTGGATGCCGGTGACGACCCCGATATCCAGCGCTTCGGCTTCCAGCCGCGGCCCCTGCTCGATATGCGCTTCCAGGTAGGCGTGCGGCTGCCCGCCGAGCGGGCGGCGCGGCAGATCGGATTCGGCGGACAGATGATCCGCGAGCGCGTCGGCGAAGCGGAGTCCCTCGGGGTCGGTGATGTCGCCGAAGTCTTCGATGCGCTTCACGCCGCTCCAGGCCATGCTGCCCATGCAACCGGGGGCGAAGCGGCCGCCTTCCTCGTTGGTCCATGCAACGACCTCGATCGGCCGGCGAGGCCGGATGCCGGCCTGCCGGATCGCGGCCAGCGCCTCCAGGCCGGCAATGACGCCGTAGATGCCGTCGAACCGGCCGCCTTGCGGCTGCGTATCCATGTGGCTGCCGGTCAGCACGGGTGCGGCGTTCGGGTGCGTGCCGTCGAACCGCAGGAACAGGTTGGCTGCGGCATCGACCGACACGGTGGCGCCGATGCTGGCGGCCCAGTCGATCAGCAAGCGTCGGGCCTGGCGGTCCAGGTCCGTCAGGCAGGCGCGGTTCACACCTTCATTGGCGATGGCGCCGATCCGGGCCATCGCCATCAAGCGGTCCCACTGACGTGCCGTATCGACCGCGGCGACCGCTCCGCTGTTGCTCATCACCGATCCTTTGCCGACTGGGATCATGGTGGTGGCATCGAATGCGCTGTACCGCAACCGGTTGGACGCCGGGTGACGCCGGTCCGGCGTGCGCGGGAATTGCCAAGGTTTCCTGGGCGTCCTTTGCACCCGAATGTCGGGCGCAAGTTTCAGGTGATGTGCAACGTTATCTGGAGCAGATGCAGGCCACCAGCGTCCAGAACGGTATGACCATCAAAAGCGCGATGATGATACCCTCGGCGGGTCCAAGGTCTTCTTCCTGGGCTGCACGGGCGGTGATGCGATGATCTGGACGGGTCATCTCTCTGCCTCCTGGCTCGGTGGGTGCCCCGATGGCACGCCGCAGGATGAGGCAATCACATCAAACCATATCCCGTCAATAGGAAATATATGAGACGCCTCGTTGGTGCGGCTGCTGTTTTTTGTTGACGTGCCAGGGTCAGCATGCATCAATCCATATATGAAGGGTAGGAAATATGCCGGAAGGCAGGAGCTACCCCAGGCAGCGGTGCTGGAATCACTGAAAACAGGAGTGTTGGCGTGGAGAGACTCCCCAACCCTGCTCGTCGTGCGATGCTTGCGGCCGGTACGATGGCGCTGCTTCCACTGCGCGGACGGGCGGCAGCGCGTGTCGATATATTGAACGTGTCGTATGATCCGACGCGGGAGTTGTACAAGAAATTCAATGCGGCGTTTGCGCGGCATTGGACGGATCAGGAAGGCGGCGACATCGGCATCCGCATGTCGCATGGCGGTTCCGGCGCGCAGGCGCGATCGGTGATCGACGGCCTGAATGCGGACGTGGTGACGCTGGCGCTGGCCTATGACATCGACGCGATTGCCGCGGCCGGCCGGCTCGCCAGGGACTGGCAGGCGCGAATGCCAGATGGCAGCACGCCCTACACCAGCACGATCGTGTTCCTGGTTCGGAAGGGCAATCCGAAGCAGATCAAGGACTGGAGTGACCTGACGCGTCGGGGGGTCCAGGTGATCACGCCGAACCCGAAGACCTCGGGCGGCGCCCGATGGAACTTCCTGGCCGCGTATGCCTGGGCGCTGAACGAAGGTGGCGACGCGAAGGCGCTGGCATATGCGCGCGACCTGCTGAAGAACGTGCCGGTGCTGGATACGGGTGCGCGCGGTGCCACGATCACATTCACGGAGCGCGGCATCGGCGATGTGCTGCTGGCCTGGGAAAATGAGGCGTTCCTGTCGATTGCGGAAGCCAAACCGGGCACATTCGAGGTCGTGGTCCCGAGCCTGAGCATCCTCGCGGAGCCGCCGGTTGCCGTGGTCGATCAGGTCGTGGACCGGCGCGGCACAAGGAAACTGGCTGAGGCATACCTGCAATATCTGTACACGCCGGACGGCCAGGAGATCTGCGCCCAGAATTTCTACCGGCCGCGCCTGCAATCGGTAGCGCAGAAATATCAGCATCAGTTCCCTATGGTGAAACTAAGCACCATCGAGCAGTTCGGCGGCTGGACGCAGGCGCAGCAACGGTTCTTCGCCGATGGCGGCATATTCGATCAGATCTATCGTCCGGGAGGCTGAGCGATGGCCGTTGCCGCAAGCCTGTCGGGGTGGCGCAAGCCCAGCGTGCTGCCGGGATTTGGGCCGAGCTTCGGGCTGACCATCACGTATTTGTCCTTGATCGTGCTGCTCCCGCTGGCTGCGATGGTGCTCACGACGATCGGCGGCGGGTGGCAGTCATTTTTGCATGCGGTTCTGCAACCACGCGCACTGGCGGCGTTCCGTGTCACGCTGTCATGCGCCGGTGGGTCGGCGGCAATAGCGGCGGCGGCCGGGCTGCTGATCGCCTGGGTCCTGGTGCGGCATCGGTTTCCTGGCCGCCGCCTGATGGACGCGTTCGTGGACCTGCCGTTCGCATTGCCGACGGCGGTGGCCGGGATTGCCCTGACGTCGCTTTATGCGCCGAACGGCTGGATCGGGTCGTTGCTCGCGCCGCTCGGCATTCGCGTCGCCTTCACGCCGCTTGGGATTGTCGTCGCACTGACGTTCATCGGGCTTCCGTTCGTGGTCCGCGCGGTGCAGCCGGTGTTGCAGGAGCTGGAGCACGAACAGGAAGAGGCGTCCCACATGCTGGGCGCGAGCGGCTGGCAGACCTTCCGGCGGGTCATTTTCCCGGCGCTGACCCCGGCGCTGCTGACCGGCTTCACCATGGCCCTCGCACGTGGCCTGGGGGAGTACGGCTCGGTCATATTCATTGCCGGCAACAAGCCGATGATCTCGGAAATCGTGCCGCTGCTGATCGTGATCGATCTCGACCAGTTCAATTATGCCGGCGCGACGGCGCTGGGTACGACGATGCTGCTGATCTCGTTTCTGCTGTTGCTGGCGATCAATCGTCTGCAGGACTGGATGCGGGTGCGTCATGGCGACTGAGACGCTCGGCGTGCCGATCTCTTCTATGTATGCGAACGGCTGGGTACGGCATGCTCTGACCGCCGCCGCACTCGGCCTGATGGTGCTGTTCCTGCTGCTGCCTCTGGCCGTTGTTCTGGTGCAGGCGTTCGGCTCGGGTGTTGGCGCCTATGTTGACGCGCTTGCCGATCCCGACACGCTGTCCGCCATCCGGTTGACCCTGTTCGTCGCGGTGATCGCGGTGGCATTGAACGTGATGTTCGGTATTGCGGCGGCGTGGTGCGTTGCCCGGTTCGAATTTCGCGGCAAGAGCTTTCTGGTCACGCTGATCGATCTGCCGTTCTCCATTTCACCGGTCATTGCGGGACTTTGCCAGGTGATGCTGTTCGGGTTGCATGGCTGGCTCGGGCCGTGGCTGCGGGACCGCGATGTCCAGGTGATTTTCGCAACTCCGGGGATCGTGTTGGCCACCATCTTCGTCACGCTGCCGTTCGTCGCGCGGGAGCTGATTCCGCTGATGGAAGAGCAGGGTGCCGAGGAGGAGGAAGCGGCGGTATCGCTGGGTGCCTCGGGGTGGAGCACGTTCTGGCGCGTGACCATACCCAAGATCCGCTGGGGGCTGCTGTACGGCGTGCTGCTGTGCAATGCGCGGGCGATGGGCGAGTTCGGGGCTGTTTCGGTGGTGTCCGGCCATATACGCGGCGCGACGGATACGATGCCGTTGCAGGTGGAAGCGCTGTTCAACGATTATCAGACCGAGGCCGCCTTTGCCGTCGCGTCCCTGCTGGCTGGCCTGGCGCTGGTTACACTGGTTGCCAAGCTGCTGCTGGAATCGCGCTTCCCTGATGAGCTGACCGCAACCCACCGGTTCTGAGAACGAGGCAGACGATGAGCACCGCCATTTCCATCAAGGGCATCTCCAAGCGCTTCGGCGCGCATGTGGCACTGGATAGTATCGACCTGCAGGTGCGCCCGGGTGAGCTGCTGGCGCTGTTGGGACCGTCCGGATCCGGCAAGACGACGTTGCTGCGGATCATTGCGGGCCTGGACACGCCGGACGCCGGGCAGATCCTGTTCGGCGACGAGGACGCGCCGATCCACACCATGCGCGAGCGGCGCGTGGGGTTCGTGTTCCAGCACTACGCCCTGTTCCGGCACATGACGGTGTTCGAGAACGTCGCCTTCGGTCTGCGCGTGCGCAAGCGGGCACAGCGTCTGTCGCAAGCGGAGATCGCGCAGCGCGTCCAGAGATTGCTGGAGCTGGTGCAGCTTGAATGGCTGGCTGACCGCTATCCGGCTCAGCTTTCCGGCGGGCAGAGACAGCGCATCGCGCTGTGCCGCGCACTGGCGATCGATCCGCGGATGCTCCTGCTCGACGAACCGTTCGGTGTGCTGGATGCGAAAGTTCGCAAGGAGCTGCGGCGGTGGCTGCGGCAGTTGCACAGGAACCTCAACGTTACCAGCGTGTTCGTTACCCACGACCAGGAAGAGGCGCTGGAGTTGGCCGACCGGGTGGTGGTGCTGTCGTCCGGCCGGATCGAGCAGATCGGCACGCCAGCAGAGGTCTATGCACAGCCTGCCAGCGCCTTCGTGCACGAGTTCCTGGGCGAAACGAACCGGCTGGAATGCCACATCGAGCATGGTTTCGTGCTGTTGGGCGCGCTGCCGATCGGGCGAGCGGAGCGCGGCATCGGCTCGGCCGTGGTCTATGTTAGGCCGCAGGATATTGTCCTGTCGCGCGATGCGTCGGGTCCGGGGCTGGTCCGGCATGCGCGTCGCACGGGCCCGCTGGCCCGGGTGGTCGTGGAGCTTGCCGGCAGCAACGTCGATGTTACCATTCCCATCGATAGCGTGGCGCCGCTCGGCGCAAGAGAGGGCGATCGGGTTTCGGTGCAGGTTCGTGCCGGGGTTATCTTTCCCGCATCCCCGGTCGAAAGCATGAAGCTGCTACCGCTGGACCTTCAGGGGCGGATGCTGTCGCTGGTGCCGTCGGCGATTGGGGCGTAGCTAACCGCGTTCCATCGCCCGGGCTGCGCGCCGCTTGCCATTGCGGGCGAGCATGGCCAGCGAATAGTCATCCAGCACCCCGGCGACGGCATCACGCGCTTTGCGCAACATCGAGCGAAGCGCGCAAGCTCTCAGGTCCAGGCAGTCGGCGCATTGTCCGAACTGTGTCTTGCTGGCGCATGGCGCCAGTGCCAGCGGGCCATCGACGATTCGGATAAGCTCGCCGGCGGCGATTCGTTCCGGTGAACGAGCCAGGCGATGGCCTCCATAACGGCCGCGCCGGCTTTCGAGGATACCGCTATCGCGTAATTCCACCAGGATGGCTTCGAGAAATTTGCGGGGGATATCTTCAGCGGCGGCAATCTCGGACGTAAGGGCCCATTTTTCCGAATCATCCTGCGTTGCAAGATAGACGCAGGCTCGGAGTGCATACTTCGCGCGACTCGACAGCATTGTGATAAATCTATGTGACTTGAGCGCAACATAAGCCGTACCGGCGGCAGGTCAACAGCGGTTCAGGTCGAACAGCATCGGCCGAGCAGCTCACTGAAGTGGTATCTTAAAAGAGCGAAAGCTTTGTTGACGTCTGTCCGTCTTTGTGGCTGACTGAATCCCTATCACAAGAATATGGAATCAGGGGGCCGGGGCCAGGATGTCAAAACCAGCCGTTTGAAAGGGTGATTCTCGATCGTCGTGCGTGCGCCGGCGGGCATGACGAGGGAGCGATTGCATGGACTGTCGCTGGATTCCCGCTTTCGCGGGAATGACGGGAGAGGGCGGGAATGACGGGAGAGGCGGGATGACGGGAGAGGGGGGAGAGTGACGCGGTTGCGATTGCACGGACTGTCGCTGGATTCCCGCTATCGCGGGAATGACAAGAGAGGGTGGAATGACGGGAGAGGGGGGATGACTGGGAATAGGGGTGCCTTCAGGCGATTGGTTGCAGATCGCGAACGAGTGCATTCCAGTAGCTGGTCGCGGGTGATCTCCATCCGGGCCGATCTGCCACAGAGGATCCATTCTGGATAACCCGTCATGTCGGGAGATTGCGATATGGGACGGATCTGGACAGAGACCGGCGCAATCCGCGCCATCCGGCGAAAGGGATACCTCAATTGCTTCTCTTCCCCGCAGCGCCGCTATTTCGTGATCTCTGCGATCGCACTCAGCAATGAAGGGTCCCACCTGCGCTACAGCGTGGGGTGTGCGTTGATGCTCGAGCGCAAGCTTGAACTGGTGAGGGGCGATAGTTTCTGTGCGGCCTATCGCCTGAAGGGGCAGATGGGCGGGGGACGGGCGGCACGAAGCTCGTCGTCGTCCCGCACGCCCTAGGCGCGCAACAGGCGGTTCATCGGGCTGGCTGCTTCGCTGGCCGGGAACACCTTTGCCACCATGGCGCCATCCAGCCCGAGATGCTGGATCAGCAGTCCTTTTGCCACCGACCGCAGATCCGTCGTGGGCGCCAGGTCGCGGTTCTCGAACAGTTTGCCGGGACCGAGGCCGGGCCATGTTCCGGCCACGCGTCCGCCGGCAACCGCGCCGCCCAGCACGAACGCGACGGAGGCGGTTCCGTGGTCCGTCCCCTTCGTCCCGTTCACCCGCACCGTGCGCCCGAACTCGGTCATCGTCAGGACGGCGGTGTTCTTCCAGACCGGCCCGAGCGCCACCTTCAGCGCCACAAGCCCGGCGTCGAGCTGCTCCAGCGCAGGTTTCAGTCGCGGCGCCTGGCTGGCGTGGGTGTCCCATCCGCCGATCTCCAACGCGGCGATCCGAGGACCATCGGCGCGCGCCAGCATCTCGCCGGCAACGGTTCCCAGCGTGGCGAAGGCGGAACGGCTATGCGGGCGCGGGTCATCTGCCAATGCTTCCTCGCTGAAACCTCGCGCGCGCAGGCCCTCGCGCACCGCCGGCCCGATGACGCTGTCCGGCGCCGTCAGCGCGGCGATTTCGGTATAGATATCGGTCGGGGCCGGCCCAAACCCGTGCGGCGCCCAGCTCCCGACACGGGCGGGTCCGCGCAGGAGCAGCGGCATGGCGACGCCGATCGCCACCGCGGCACCTTCGCGGCTTGCGGACCCGGCGGCCAACTGCCCGACCGCGCGGTTCAGCCACCCGCTGCTCAGCACGTGATCGGAGCCGGATTCCATGCAGTCCTGCGCCTCGAAATGGCTGCGCACGCGATACGGCCCGGCAACGGCATGGATCGGCAGCAGCTCGCCCGCCGCATACATCGCGTGCAGGCCGGTGAGCGCCGGATGCAGGCCGTAGAATCCTCCCAGCTCCAGGACGCCACCGTTTTGACCTGGACCCGAAGGCGTGACCTCGCCCCGCAGGCCGGTCAGCGCCGGATCGCCGTACGGAACCACCGCGGCCAATCCATCCATCGCGCCGCGCTGGATAACCACCACCAGCCGCTGCTCCGTCGCCGCCGCAGCCAGAGCCAGCGATGCCCGGCCGCCAAGGCCCAGCATGGTAACGGCCGAGGTGAGCCCGAGCAGGGCGGATCGGCGTGACACCAGGGCAGGGGAGTGGTTCATGTCAGCGCCTCTGGAACTCGGGTGAAGCGAGCAGCAGCGCGACCGCGTCGCGGCGGGAGCCGGCCCGCCGGATGGCGTCCTGCGTGGCGGGCCTCAGCAAGGGGCCCAGGGTGGCGTCGGCAAGCGCGACCGGGTCCGCCTGTCCGCCAGCCCGGCCGGCAATCGAGTAGGCGAAATCGATGCGCCGCAACATGCCCTCCGGGGTGGCCCAGTCCGCAGCACGGTCCGGCCAACCGTTCGGCTGCGGCGCCGACCATAAAGGCTGCCCGAGCAGGCCGAGTGCGCCCAGCGCTTGTGGCGTGATCGAAGGCGGGTTCAGCGCGCGCAACGTCGCCACCGTAAAGTCCAGCGGTGAGCGCAGCTTGGCGTCTGGCCGCCAGGCGGACTCCATTCCGATCAGCAGCTCCGCCGCGGCGCCAAGATCTCCGCGCGTGTCGCGCAGCACGCCCTCGATCTGCCGGACATCGCCGTCCGCGGGGGCGTCGGCGATGAAGTGACGCGCCAGCTTGGCGGCGAGCTCGTGGTGGGTGGCCGGATGGTTGGCGAGGAAGCTCAGCGCCTCGACCCCGCCCGCTTCGCCCGGCGGGAATGTGCGGCCCATCAGGGTGATCGGCCCGGGTTCATGTGCGGCGGGGCGAAACCGGAAGCCGTAGCTTCCGCCGTCGAAATCGATCGACCAGCCGGTGAGGATGCGGGCGAAATTCGTTACATCCGCCTGGGTATAGCCGGCGGCCGGGGAGAGGGTGTGCAGCTCCATGCATTCGCGGGCCAGGTTTTCGTTCAGTCCCCGCTTGCCGTTCCGGCCGGCGGGGCTTTGCGGTCCGACCGAGTTGGCGTTGTCGAGGTAGATGAGCATCGCCGGATGGCGGATCACGGCGAGCAGCATGTCTTCGAACCGGCCGGTGACATGCGGACGGATCGCATTGGCGACGAACGGGCCGATCAGCCCTTCGCATTGCGGGCGGCGGCTGGAGACGGTGAAATGATTGCTCCAGAACCAGACCAGCCGTTCACGAAACGGCGCCGGCGTTACCAGGGACCAGCTCAGCATGGCGAGGGCATCGCGGCGGAAATTGCCGTGGCCCGCCGACTCGGCGCCGAACATGCGGTTCTGCCGGTCCGCGCGCAGCCCCTGCATCGCGGCACCTAGATCGGGGACGGGCTGATCGGCGGCCGGGTCAGGCTGGCGTATCTGGGCGCGCAGCCAGGCATGCGGGTCAGTCGGGACAGGCTCCGACCCGCGCCGTCCCAGTCCGAAGCGCACCAGCGCCTGTGCCGTGGTGATGTCCATGCCGCCAGTTTACCGCCTTCGTGTGTTGCCGAACGTGACAAAGCGTGAAGGGGAACGGCGTCGGGTCAGCCCAATGTTCACTATTCGGTGCTTGCAAATCGCGCTCTGTTAACGCACATGAGCCGCGGACGAAGCCGGCCTGTCGCGGCCGGACATCCGCGGGCGCGCGGGGGCTCATCGAGGTGATGGGGACCCTGCGGCGCCCGTCGTGATATATGGAGACCCCTATGCCTGCCCAGGACCCTCACACCGGCCTCGCGCGTATCCGCAATATCGGCATCACGGCGCATATCGATGCCGGCAAGACGACCACGACGGAGCGCATCCTCTATTACACCGGCATGTCGCATAAGATCGGTGAGGTGCACGACGGCAATACCACGACCGACTACATGGAGCAGGAGCGGGAGCGGGGGATCACCATCACGTCCGCCGCGGTGACGTGCGAGTGGAAGGACCACCGCATCAACATCATCGATACGCCGGGCCATATCGATTTCAACATCGAAGTGAATCGCAGCCTGCGTGTTCTGGACGGCGCGATATTCATTATCGAGGGCGTGGCCGGCGTGCAGCCGCAATCGGAAACCAACTGGCGCCTGGCCGACCGCTACAACGTGCCGCGCATCATCTTCATCAACAAGCTGGATCGCACCGGCGCCGATTTCTACCGCGCGGTGGGCACGCTGAAAGAGAAGCTGGATATCGTCGCGCTGCCGCTGCAACTGCCGATCGGGATCGAGGACAAGTTTATCGGGGTCGTCGACCTGGTGCGGATGAAGGCCATTGTCTGGGAAGGCGGCGAGCTGGGTGCGAAATTCCACGACGAGGAGATCCCGGCCGATCTGATCGAGCGTGCCCGGGAGTACCGCCAGGTGCTGCTGGACACGGCGCTGTCGGTCGATGACGCCGCCATGGAGGAGTATTTCGACAAGGGCGACGTCTCGGAAGACACGCTGAAGCGCTGTATCAAGACCGGCACCATCAGCGGCGCGTTCCGCCCGGTGCTGTGCGGCACCGCGTTCAAGAACAAGGGCGTGCAGCCGCTGCTGGACGCGGTCATCGACTATCTGCCCAGCCCGCTCGACGTGCCGGGCATCAGCGTGGCGGCCGGCGAAGGCGAGGAGGACGGGGAGCATTCCGACCGTCGGCGCATCAAGGCAGATCCGGCCGCACCGTTTGCCGGGCTGGCGTTCAAGATCATCAACGACAAGTACGGCACCCTGACGTTCGTGCGCGTCTATGCCGGCACGCTGAAGTCCGGGGACATGGTGCAGAACACCACCCGGGAGCATCGCGAGCGGATCGGGCGCATGTTCCAGATGCACGCGGACAAGCGCCAGGAGATCAAGGAAGTTTCGGCCGGTGACATCGCCGCCTTCGTCGGGCTGAAGGATACCGGTACCGGCGACACTTTGGCATCGGCGCAGGATCCGGTCGTGCTGGAGCGAATGGCGTTCCCGGTGCCGGTGATCGACATCTCGGTCGAGCCGAAAACCAAGGAGTCGATCGAGAAAATGAGCCTCGGCCTGCAGAAGCTGGCCGGTGAGGACCCCAGCCTGCGGCTGCGCACCGACCAGGAGTCCGGGCAGACCATTCTGTCGGGCATGGGCGAGCTGCACCTGGAGATCATCATCGACCGGCTGCGGCGCGAATACGGGGTGGAGGCGAATATCGGTGCGCCGCAGGTGGCCTATCGGGAGACCATTACCCGGCCCCACACCGAGACCTACACCCACCGAAAACAGACCGGCGGGTCCGGTCAGTACGCCGAGGTGAAGATCACCTTCGAGCCGCAGGAGCGGAACGGCGGGGTGGTGTTCGAGAACGACGTGGTCGGCGGCTCGGTGCCGCGGGAGTACATCCCGGCGGTGGAAAAGGGCATCCGGATGCAAGCGGATACCGGCGTGTTGGCGGGCTTCCCGACGGTGGATTTCAAATACACGCTGATCGACGGCAAGTACCACGACGTGGACAGCTCCGCGCTGGCGTTCGAGATTGCCGCCAAGGCCTGCTTCCGGGACGGCATGAAGAAGGCCGGCCCGATCATCCTGGAGCCGATCATGGACGTGGAGGTCACCACGCCGCAGGATCACGTCGGCGACGTGGTGGGAGATATTAACCGTCGGCGCGGGATGATCCAGAACCAGGAGAGTTCCGGGTCCACGGTCATCGTCCGGGCCCATGTTCCCCTGAAGGAGATGTTCGGGTATATTTCGGATCTGCGCAGCATGACCAAGGGACGCGCCTCGTTCACGATGCAGTTCCATCATTACGACCCGGTGCCACGCAATATCGCCGATGAAATCATGGCGAAAAGCGCCTGATGTCGAAGGATTTCCCATGACGGTGGGCGACTAGATGGCAGCGCCCCGCCTTCACTGGACGCGGGGTCGCACGGACAAAGGGGCGGGTGTCTCCCGCGCCCTCGAATGGATCGGTTTGGACGACGCGGGCAAGGCGATTGCCCGCGTCGTTCGTTTGCCGGGACCGCTGTGGGCGAACTGGCGGCAATATCGGGCGGTGGCGCTGGATGATGACGCCAAGGTGATCGAGTTGCGCCCGAAACCGCCGGACGGGGCGGACTGGCTGGCGTGTGTCGGCGGCCAGGTGGTGGGGCGCGCGGCGCTGCCGCTGCAGGCGGTGCGGACGGTGGAGGCGGCACTGGGCGGGGATTGAGCTGCGGCGCCGCGAACAGTCCGAGATTGGCGGGACCGAGTTCCAGGCTCGGGCCGTCGAACAGGTGAGGTTACTGCGGTCGGGAACAAGCGAGCGATGCTGATGATTGGATTTGTCCCGCGGGTCGTCGAGGCCCGGGCGCCGCAGCCCCCTGTTACCTGAACGATGCCGATTGTCGCCGATATCGTTGCGGGCGGCGGTATCGGTCTGTTGCTCGGCTACTTGCTCGGCTTGTCGGTATCGCCGGTCGTGCAAGGGGTGGTGGTCGCCCTCACCGGGCTGCTCGGCGCGGTACTCGGACTGAAGCAGGGCGAATCGGGTCAGTCCTGGCGCATCGGTGCGTTCGGCTTCCTGTGCGTCGTTGGGGTCACGCTCGGTCTTCTTGTCCGTGGCGGGTCGCTGCTTGCGCCCAGCGTCAAGGACGAAGTCGCCCAATGGCAGGCGGCCGGATACGCCAAGGACGACGCGCTGGCATATGTCGCCTTTCTTCGGCTGGGCGTGAAACCCGCCGGCCTTACTATCACCGAAGCGCCGGAAGCGAAGCAGCAGGCGAGCGCACTTTATGCGACCGATACACGCTCGATCTGCAACCTCATTGGGCTGGTCAAGGATGTTGACCAGCAGCTTGCCATCGTCAGACGGTTCCCGGCCTATACCGCGTTGGCCGACGCCTCGGCGAAGTCCGCCGATCCGGAGGCGATGCTGATGAAAGGCCTGAAATGCGCGGGCTGACCATCATTCTCGTCGCCTGCGTGTGGGCGGTCGGCAGCCCGGTCGCGGCCGATGATCAGCCGTCGGGCGGTCTCGGCGCCAGGATTTTGCCGTCGTTGGTAAAGGTGATCAGCCTGTGCGGCCAGGCAAACGAAAGCCGTGTCGCCACCGGCTTCGTCTGGGGTCCGGAGCGGCAGGTGGTGACCGACATGCATGTGGTCGTCGGCTGCCAACCGCCGTTCAGCGTGCTTTATTTCGTCCGCAACGGCAGCACGATCACGCAGACCGTGCGTGACGCGACCGTCAGCAAGGTCCTGCGCTCGGCCGACCTTGTTCTGCTGTCGGTGACCGACCCGCCGGACGCACCGCCGCTGAAGCTCGCCGAGCAGCCGGTGGGTCCCGAGCAATGGGTGGAGGCGTGGGGGTTTCCGCTCGGGATAGAGGCACCCACCGACACGCGACTTCAGGTGACCTTCGCCAACGACCTGTTCCCGCAGCTCAGCTCGACGCTGGATGACACCGCACGATCGCAACTTCAGGCGCTGCATTTCCCCGACTTGTCCAGCCAGGTGCTGCACCTGAGCGGGCCGCTGCAACCGGGCGATTCCGGCGCACCAGTGGTGGATGCAACAGGCCGGGTGGTTGGAATCGGGTCGGGGGGGCTGCAGCAGGGCGCTGCCTCGATCAGTTGGGCCATGCGTGGTTTCTACCTCGAGCAGCTTCTCAGCTCCGCCGACAGCCTCCCCTCGGGGGGCATGGCCGGCTCGCTGTTCGCTTATGCGATGCAGAGCGCGCCCGCCCAGGGGGCGGTCCATCCCAGCGCCCCGCCAACCACGATGTGCGGCAAGCTGGGCCTGACGTCGCGCGGGGCGCGTACCCTTTCCCAGCTCGCGGTGACGGTCGACACCAGGAACGCCGTCCAACAGGTCGCGCAGGATGAGCAGGTGAGCCTCGCGGACCTCGCGGCACTGCCCTATCAGGTTTGGGTCGAACCCCAATCTGGTGCTGCCATCGTCCTGCCGGCCGAACTCAGTCTGCAGCCTGCCGATTCATTCTGTCGGGCGGATGCGCAGCAGCCCAACGCAAGCCTGTTGATCCGCCTGGACCGGGTGCCAGCCGATCCGGACACGCCGGAATGGGCGCTCGCCGTCAGCCGCACGAAATCGCAGGCCGTCGGGCTGTTTGGCCGCCCGGACGGGTCGCCAAAGCATCCTGTCTGGCGCCTGCTCGATCGGCGAGGTCAGTTCGTTGCCAACGGCGCGCTGATCCATCACGCTGTATTGCAAGATCGCGGCGGCGCGCGCCTGTTTCGTGCGGACCTGGATGGGCGGCAGGTCAGCGTTGCCGAGGGTGTCCTGGTGCAAACGCCTGCCGAGCAGCTTTCGCCCGCGGCCCGCCTGGATCTGGCACGCATGCTGGTTGCACTCGATCTGTCGAGCTTTCCACCACCCGATCAGACGCAGGCCACCGATATAGAGACCCCGCCGTCGGACGAGGAAGCGAGCGACGAGACGGCACCGACGACCGGTGCCAAATTCTACACCGTCCTGCACTGCGGCCGGTCGATGCTGCTGATGTCGGATGTGCCTAGGCTCGGCCCGCTGGCGACCGCCGATTCCGAGGCGAAGATGGTGGCCGCCGCCGTGCAGGATGCCACGAAGGTTTCAGTCGATTCGATCAGCAACGTGCAATATGATGTCTGGGCCCAGGTTCCGTCCGGCAACATCGCTTTGATACCACGGGGAATGGAGCACGAACTCCGTCCGGAGGATAAAGGTGCGTGCCTGTTCGTGTCGCCGGACGCACCGGGATTGCACATCGCGCTGATCGGACGTGCGGCGGGCTCGTTGGCGAATGTCGAAGAACTGGTGCGCGATTCGCTGAGCCGGATGCTGCATCTCAGTCTGGGGACGGAGCAGCCGGAGAACTCGACGAGGTCCGGGACGGCTCAGGTCATGCGCGTTCAGGCGACGGCGACCGACAGCGACAACCGTGCCTATCACATCGCGGTTGTAGGGCAGCTTCAGGGTGGCTTCTTGCTGGTTTCCGTCGTCGTCGCCCGGGACGATCTTGGCGCTCATGGTCCGGCGCCACGCGTAGGCGCTGCATTCGCCGGCCTGCTGCTGGCGCCCGATGTTTCGGCCAGTCGCGCGTCGCCCTAATTGCGCGGCAACCGCGCTGTCTCCGGCGCGTCCGGGTTCTGGGCGCGATGGCGCAGCAGATGGTCCGCCAGCACGCAGGCCAGCATTGCCTCGCCCACCGGCACGGCACGGAGTCCGACGCAAGGATCGTGGCGGCCCTTGGTGGTGATCTCGGTTTCCTCGCCCGCCCGGTTCACCGTGCGCCGCGGGGTCAGGATCGAGCTGGTGGGCTTCACTGCGAAACGCGCCACGATCGGCTGCCCGCTGGAGATGCCGCCCAGGATGCCGCCGGCGTGGTTGGAATCGAACGCAACCACGCCGTGCTCCATGCGCATCTCGTCCGCGTTCTGCTCCCCGCGCAGCGAAGCGGCGGCAAATCCGTCGCCGATCTCCACCCCTTTCACGGCATTGATCGACATCAGGGCGGCGGCGATGTCCGCGTCCAGCTTGGCGTAAACCGGCGCTCCCAGCCCGGGCGGAACACCCTCTGCCACCACCTCGATCACGGCCCCGAGCGACGAGCCCTGTTTGCGGACCTCGGCAAGGATTCCCTCCCATTCCGTTGCGGCGATCGGATCGGGGCAGAAGAACGGGTTCTGATCCACCGATTCCCAATCCCATCGGGCGCGGTCGACCTGGTGCGGGCCCATCTGCACCAATGCGCCGCGGATATGGACCCCGGCACCCAGCACCTTGCGTGCAACCGCGCCGGCGGCGACGCGCATAGCCGTTTCGCGTGCCGAGGATCGGCCGCCGCCGCGATAGTCGCGGATGCCGTATTTCAGCTCATAGGTCAGGTCGGCATGCCCTGGCCGGAACTTGGCGGCGATCTCGCCATAATCGCGGGATCGCTGATCGACGTTCTCTATCACCAGGGCGATCGGCGTGCCGGTGGTCACACCGTCAAACACGCCGGACAGGATGCGTACCTGGTCGGGCTCCTGTCGCTGCGTGGTGAAGCGCGACTGGCCGGGGCGGCGGCGATCCAGCCAGGGCTGGATATCCGACTCGGTCAGCTTGATGCGGGGCGGACAGCCATCCACCACGCAGCCAATCGCGAGGCCGTGGCTCTCGCCCCAGGTGGTGACGCGGAACAGGTGTCCGAAGCTGTTATGGCTCACGTCGGAGCTTCGGGGGTGCGGATATCGTTGGATTCGCAAGTATAGGGCTGATCGCTCATGATCCCTCCACCACCGCAATGTCGGGCGCGTCCGGGTGCTTCATGCCGACGATATGATAGCCGCAATCCACGTGGTGCACTTCGCCGGTCACGCCCGCCGACAGGTCGGACAGGAGATACACGCCTGCGCCGCCGACCTCTTCGATGGTCACGTTGCGCCGCATCGGCGAGTTCAACTGGTTCCACCGCAGGATGTAACGGAAATCGCCAATCCCGGAAGCGGCCAGCGTCTTGATCGGGCCGGCGCTGATCGCATTGACGCGGATTCCGTCGGAACCGAGATCGGCCGCCATGTACCGTACCGACGCCTCCAGCGCGGCCTTGGCCACGCCCATGACGTTGTAGTGCGGCGTCCAGCGCTCGGCGCCGAGATAGGTCAGCGTCAGCAGGCTGCCGCCGGGGCGCATCATCGGCACGGCGCGCTGGGCCACGGCTGTGAATGAGTAGCAGGACACATCCATGGAATACAGGAATGCCGCCCTCGGCGTGTCGAGATATCGGCCGCGCAGATAGTTCTTGTCGGCAAAGCTGATGGCATGGACCAGGAAGTCCAGGTGGCCCCATGCGTCCTTCAGAGCGCCGAAAGCCGTATCGATGCTCGATTCATCGGAAACATCGCATGGAAACACCAGCGCGGACCCGACAGACGCCGCCAGCGGACGCACCCGCCGTTCCAGCGCGTCACCCTGAAAGGTGAACGCCAGTTCGGCTCCTTGAGCGGCGCAGGCGGCCGCGATGCCCCATCCCAGCGAACGATCGTTCGCCACCCCCATGATCAGGCCGCGGCGCCCTTGCATCAGCGTACCGGGCAATGGAAGATCGGGCATGCGCGCTCCCTGGGGGTTGTGCTCAGCGTGGTGGCACAGGGCCGCACAGCGGGGCAAGAGCCAGGGGTTTTGCTCCTGTGCCGTGCCAGGCGGGTTCACTGCGGATGGGGAGAAGGCGGGATAGGCACACTGCCCTTAAACCCCTCCAGCGTCCATTCATATACTGCGGTGCTGGTGCGGAGGGTGCCAATCCTTGGAGATGCGAGATCGAAGATATCGACGATGACGACGGTCCACATCACCGTGAGCAATGTTATCAGAACGCGGAACGACCCGCCCTTGAGGCCCAATTGGTAGCCTAGCGCTCCCATGCCCAACAACGCCATGCTGATGAGCAGCCAGATGACCTGAGAGGGGATGCGGTAATCATAGGCAAAGCGTGTGGCTGCCGTCATATCAAAGGTATTGTTGACGGCGGACATCAGGGACGTCACGGCAGGGTTCGGCTGCTCCCGAACGATGGCGGCGACATGGCCCCAGATCGCGGTCTGTAATGTGTTGGTGCGTCGATCAATATCGTTTAGTGCGGCAGGATCTCTACCGCTGCGGACGAATGCCATCCTCAGCTTGGTATATTCTTCCAGCAATCGTGCGATCTCGAATCCCGCTGCGGTACCGATTGCCTCGGCGCGCAGCCATGCGGTGCCGATGGCGTTGGCCTCAGCGAGTGATCCTGCGCGTCGCTCGCTAAAGCGGTTCGTTGCAAAGGACAAGGTGAGCGCGAGCACGAAGGCCAGCAACGCGAGCATGGCGCTGACGATCGTTCCAACTCCGTCTGCGTCGTTTCGTGCGGCACGGCGACGGCCAAGCCGATAGCCAAATTCATGCGCGGCGAGCTGGGCAACAAGCAACAGCAGTCCAAACGCGATGAGGCTCCAGGTTGCGATAGCGGTGATCACGGCCATAACGGTTCCCACTTTACAATCCGCCGCTATCCATTGCACAGCGCATACGAGGAACGCTGATGGCATATGTCAGGATAGATGGCTTTATGGCACACCGACACTCTACGGGGTTCACTCGCTGGCCTCGCGGGCCCGGATATTGCGCTTTTGCGAGACGAGCTGGAGACGGGCGCGGCGGGAAGACCGTCGCCGGTACCGTGAAGCGCATCGATTCCTGGCCGAGAGCAGCGTAATGGCCATTGCCCACTTCATTACGCATCCGGAGGTGGTGATCGATCCGACCGTGCCAGTAACGGCGTGGCCGCTATCGTCCGAGGGCATCCGCCGGACGAGAATGATGCTTGGACAACCCTGGGTCGCGAGAGTGCGTGCCATCTTCTGCAGTGCCGAGCAAAAGGCCAGGGACACCGCAGGCATCATGGCCGATCATCTGTCCCTGTTGCCAGTTGTCATCGATGGTCTAGGCGAGAACGAACGGTCGGCGACCGGTTATCTGCAGAAGGTCGAATTTGAGGTCGTTGCAGACCAATTCTTCGGACGTCCGGCGGAAAGCGTACGCGGATGGGAGCGAGCCATCGATGCTCAAGCCAGGATCGTGGGAGCCGTGGATCGGGCCATTTCCATGGCGCCGGAGGATGGTGACATAGCCATCATCTCGCACGGCGGCGTTGGCGCGCTCCTGTTGTGTCATCTGAAGGGCGTGCCGATCAGCCGGACAGAGGATCAGCCCGCTGGGGGAGGCGGCAATGTGTTCTGGTTCGAGACCACGACGCGCCGGCTTCTGACCGGATGGCGCCGCATCGACGAACAAGCTCCCGTTTGCCGCCCTGTCTGATCGGTCGGCACCGCCGACGGTCTGATCGGTCGGCACCGCCGATGCCCCTGATCCATCCAAAACGGATGGATTGCAAAGGCTTGCGTTTGCCGGGGTCCAGGGGCAGAGCCCTGGCGAGCCCAGCGTCTTCTTGGTAACAGGAGCCTACGCCGATGCCGGAGACACCTGACCCGTTTGACCGGTTTCTTGCCTGGATGGCGGAGGCTGAATCGGCGGAGCCCAACGAGCCGAACGCCATGACGGTGGCGACCACGACACCTGACGGCCATCCAGCGGCGCGCATCGTGCTGCTGAAAGGCGTCGATCCGGTCGGCGCCGAGCCGCGGGGCTTCGTCTTCTACACCAATATCGAGAGCCGCAAGGCGGACGAGCTGTCTGCCAACCCGCGTGCCGCCTTGTTGTTCCATTGGAAATCTCTGGCTCGGCAAATCCGCATCGAGGGCCGCGTTCAGCCGGCCTCGCCGGCCGAGGCGGATGCTTATTTCGCCAGTCGGGCGCGGATTTCCCGACTCGGCGCCTGGGCATCCGACCAGTCACGTCCACTGGCTGACCGCGCCGAGCTGGAGCGCCGGCTCGCCGAATGTGAAGCGCGTTTTTCAGGCGACGACATTCCCCGCCCGCCGCATTGGGCCGGCTATCGCGTCGTGCCCGAGCGGTTCGAGTTCTGGCAGGAGATGCCCTACCGGCTGCACGATCGTACGACCTACACGCATCAGCCGGATGGTCATTGGGCGGTCGGCAAGCTGTTTCCATAGCAGCAGTGAATACCCCGCCGATGCAGCAGGACGTCGTGGCGTTCCTGAGCGGGCTGACGGACACGGAGCCGGTCGAGACGCATATCTCGCTCGTGTTCGTGGGGGCGGACACGGTCTGGAAGCTCAAGAAGGCCGTGCGGCTGCCGTTCCTGGATTTTACCGATGTCGCGGCGCGCCGCCATTTCGCCGAGCGCGAACTGGTGCTGAACGGTCCGGCTGCCGCCGGCCTCTATCGCGATGTTGTTGCCGTGGTTCGGCAGGCCGATGGCCGATTGGGATTTGGCGACATCGCGGTGCCCGGCACGGAGGTGATCGACTGGGTGCTGCGCATGGCGCGCATACCGAAGGGTGATTTCCTCGACGCCATGGCCGCGGCGGCGCCCCTTGAACCCAAGATGCTCGATGCCCTCGCCGATGCCGTGGCGGCATACCATGCGCACTGCCCGATTGCGGACATGGACGTCGCCGGGTCGATGCGGGACGTCACCAGAGGCAACGCGCGCTCCGCACGGCACGCGGGCCTGCCCAGCCAGCCGGTCGCGGAATGGGAGCGGGCGGTGTCCACCGCGCTCGACTCGCTCTCCGCGTGGCAGCAGGAACGTGCGCGCGGGGGCTTCGTGCGGCGTGCCCATGGCGACCTTCACCTCGGCAATTTGTGTCTCTGGCGGGGCAGGCCCGTTCCATTCGATGCGCTCGAGTTCGACGAGCGCATGGCGACCATCGATCTTGGCTATGATGTCGCTTTTCTGCTGATGGACCTTGACCAGCGAGCATCGCTCGCTGCCGCCAACCGGGTTTTCAACCGTTATATCGCTCGCCGAGGCGATGCCGGATTCATTCGCGCCCTGCCGGCTTACCTGTCGCAACGAGCGATGATACTCGCCCACGTGCACGCATCCCGTGGCAATCCTGAGCGGTCGCAATCCTACCTGAAGGCCGCACTTGATTATATGCGACCCGCACCTTCTGTAATGGTCGCCATCGGCGGCCTGCAAGGCACCGGCAAATCCACCCTGGGTCGTGCCCTGGCGCCGACCCTCGGCCGGGCGCCGGGCGCACTGATGCTGCGCAGCGATGAGATACGCAAGCGCCTGCATGGTGCGCCGCCGGAGCAGCGCCTGCCCGCCGGCGCTTACACCGATGCGGCCAGCGCCGCGGTGTTCGCCTCGTTGGCCGAGGCAGCTCGCGAAACCGCTGCGGCCGGGCATGCTGTCGTCGCCGACGCAACGTTTATCGACCCGGCGCACCGTTGGGCAGTTCGGGAAGCGGCACGCCTGTCCAGCACGCCGTTTGTCGGGATCTGGCTGGAGGCGCCGCTCCCGGTTCTGGAGGCACGGCTTGCCGCTCGTACCGCCGATGCCTCGGATGCGACGGCCAAGGTGCTTCGGGCGTCGGCGCGCGTCCGCACCATCCCGCCGCGCGACTGGCATATCCTGGACGCCACCGATCCGGCGCTGCTTGCCCGCGCCCATGATCTCGTTCGCACGGCGCTGTCGTTACCGCGTCCGCCGTGCTAGAAACGCAAACCAGACCAGCGCACAGAAGGGAAGGCAGGCTATGGCAATCCGCAAGCTGCTGCTGCCGCTGACCGGCACGGCTGCCGGGGAGGCGGCATTGTCCACCGCGCTGATGATCGCGCGCCTGTGGAATGCGCACGTGACCGCGTTGCATGTGCGCGTCGACAGCCGCGACGTCGCGCCGCTGGCCGGTGAAGGCCTGTCCGGCGCGATGATCGAGGAAATGATGTCCGCCACGGAGCGCGAAAGCAACGAACGCGCGCATGCCGTGCGCGCCATGTTCGACCGGTTCGTGGCGCAGCAGGATATCCGCATCGGCGATCCGCATGGCATCGCCGATGTGCCGACAGCCAGCTTCGCCGCCGTCACCGGGCGGGAGGAGGACCTGGTTTCGCAACAGGCCCGGCTTGCCGATCTTACCGTCGTCCCGCACCCCGAAGCAGGCGAGGATGTTTCTTCGTCAGACGCATTGCATGCGGTGCTGTTCGACTCCGGCCGGCCGGTGCTGCTCTCTCCGCAAGTCTCGCCGCGCAGCATCGGCAGCCGGATTTGTCTCGGCTGGAACGGTACCGCCGAGTCCGCTTCCGCGGTCGCCGGCGTGCTGCCTTGGCTGGAGCGGGCCGAGGCAGTCCGCATCCTCTCAGCCGATGGCTATCAGCGGCGCGGTCCGGGCGCGCCTGAGCTGGCTGCATATCTCGCGCTGCACGGTGTCCATGCGGATATCATGATGTTCAAGGCGGTGAATGGGGTCGTTGCTGCCGGGCTGCTCGCTGCGGCGCGCGAGTTCGGCTGTGACCTGCTGGCGATGGGAGCCTATTCGCACTCGCGTCTGCGCCAGCTCATTCTCGGTGGTGTCACCCGCCATGTCCTGGAGAATGCGGCTCTGCCGGTCATGATGAACCGGTAGAAGCGGGAGCGGAATTTTGACCGCACCTCCGTTCGGTGTGGATGATCGTTCCGTGGTGGAGGCGCTGCGGGCTTACGTGAAGCTGTTGCGCGCCGCGAAAGCCGTTGTCGCGCGCCTGGAGCCGGGGCTGGCGAATGCCGGACTCACACTCACCCAGCTCGGCGTGCTGGAAGCGGTCCTGCACAAGGGGCCGCTGACGCAGCGCGAGCTGGGCCGCAAAGTGCTGACCAGCGCCGGAAACATGACAGATGTGATCGACAAGCTCGAGCGCCGCGGCATGGTGTCCCGCAGCCGCAAACCGGGCGACCGAAGGGCTGTCCGGGTCGAGCTGACACCGGAGGGCCAGCGCCGGATCGAGGCGATCTTTCCGCCCCATGCCGGCAAGATCGCCGCGGCGATGAGCGGATTGAGCCCGGCTGAACTGGCACAGCTCGGGGAGCTGCTCCGCAAGCTGGGGATGGCGGCCGCCGAGCCCGAGCCTCTTGCGCAGACGCCTGGCGCTCACTAATTGCAGCGCCAACCATTCGATAGTGAATGGTATGATATAGGAGTATCCCGATGATCGAAGTTCGGCCGTTTGCCGGCCTCGGGCGCTTCCAGAACGAATGGCTGAACGCCCGCCATCACTTCAGCTTCGGCCAGTACCATGATGCGGCGCGGATGGGGGCTGGCCGCCTGCGTGTGTGGAACGACGACGAGATTGCCCCGGGGGCCGGGTTCGACCCGCATCCTCATAAGGAGATGGAGATCATCACTTATGTCCGCCAGGGCGCCATCACCCATCGCGACAACCTGGGCAATGAAGGCCGCACGGAGGCCGGCGACATACAGGTGATGCACGCCGGCACCGGTATCGTGCACGCGGAATACAACCAGGAGAGCGTGCCGACACGGCTGTTTCAGATCTGGGTCCTGCCGGACCGCCACGGCGTCACGCCCGGCTGGGGCACCCGGCAGTTTCCCGGAGACTCCTCAGGTGGTCTCCAGGTGCTGGCCAGCGGGCGGCCGCAGGACGCGGATGCGGGCGCATTGCCGCTCTACGCGGATGTGGCGCTGCTGGCGGGCAGGCTCGCCGCGGGGCAGACGGTGCGGGTGCCGATGGGTCGCGGGCGCGTCGGCTACCTGGTCGCCGCGACCGGATCGGTCACGGTGAACGGGACCCCGGTGGGAACGCGGGACGGAGCCGAAATCCGCAACGAGGATGAGGTTACCATCCGGGCGAACGAAGCGGCCGAACTGGTCATGATGGACGTCGCCGCGTAGCTGGAAGCGCCGCGCCGCAGCTTGCGGCAACCGCCGATCCGTGCTTAACGCCGCGACTTCCCTGCCGGGGACGACGGCCGTCCCCGGCTATGCCGCCATTCCATCCCGGAATGTGGCCCATCCCGGGCCAGGGCCGAACCAGCCAGAGGGAGTCATCATGCCGCTTTATGAATGCGTGCTGATCGCACGCAACGATGTCACGCAGCAGCAGGTCGATGCCATCGCCGACCAGATCGGCACCCAGCTCGAGGCCGAGGGCGGCAGCGTAAAGAAACGCGAGTATTGGGGCCTGCGCAGCCTGGCCTACCGGATCAAGAAGAACCGCAAAGGCCACTATATGCTGCTGGGCCTCGACGCCGGGCCGGCCTTCATCACGGAAATGGAACGGCAGCTCGGCCTGAACGAAGATGTGCTGCGCTACATGACGCTGCGTGTGAACGACATCGAGGAAGCCCCTTCGGCAATCCTGTCGCGCAAGTCCGATGACCGCGACCGCACCTTCCGTGGTCCGCGTCCGGCCGGAAGGTTCGACAGCGGCCGGCGCCGCGGCTACGACGATCGTGAAGAATTCCGCGCCCGGGAAGGCGTTATCGAAGAGTTTCGCCCGGGCCCCGAGGAGTAAGATCCGATGTCCGACACCACAGACGTCAATCCCGCAGCCCGCCGTGCCGCGATCGGCGCCCGCCGTCCGTTCTACCGGCGCCGCAAATCCTGCCCGTTCTCCGGCCCCAACGCACCGAAGATCGACTATAAGGATGTGCGGCTGCTGTCGCGCTTCCTGTCCGAACGCGGCAAGATCGTGCCGTCGCGCATCACCGCCGTTTCGGCCAAGAAGCAGCGTGAGCTGGCGCTGGCGATCAAGCGCGCCCGCTTCCTCGCGCTGCTGCCCTACATCGTGACCTGACGGAGAGCACCATGCCCGCCGTGGAATTGATCCTGTTGCAGCGCGTGGAGCATCTCGGCCAGATGGGCGAGATCGTGCGCGTGAAGCCCGGTTATGCGCGCAACTTCCTGCTGCCGCAAAAGAAGGCACTGCGCGCCACGAAGGATAACCGCGAGCGTTTCGAGCAGCAGCGCGCGCAGTTGGAAGCGCAGAATCTGAAGCGCCGCGAGGAAGCCGAACGTGTCGCCGAGCGCGTTGGCGGCCTGTCCGTCGTCATCATCCGCCAGGCCGGCGAATCCGGCAGCCTGTACGGCTCGGTGTCCGCGCGAGACATTGCCGAAGCGACCACCGCCGCCGGGCTGACCATCGATCGCGGCCAGGTCGTGCTGAGCCATCCGATCAAGACGCTTGGGCTTTCACCGGTCCGCATCGTGCTGCATCCAGAGGTGTTGATCCCGGTCAACGTCAATGTGGCGCGTAGCCAGGAGGAGGCCGAACGACAGGCGCGCGGTGAACGCGTCGGTGTCGAGGAAGAAGAGCAGCCGGAGATCGACGCTGCCATGCTGTTCGAACCGGGCGCCGAACAGCCGACCGTGTGAGGGCCGGCGACGCCAGACGAAAGGTTTCGGGTCAGTCGCCGTATCCGTAGGGTGCATAGGGATACGGCGGGGGTGGAGTCGCGCTTGATCCGACAATCGCCCCCAGCGCCCCGCCGCTGAGCGCGCCGATGGCTGCTCCGCGACCGCCGCCGGCAATGCCGCCGAGTGCCGCACCCGCTCCGGCGCCCACCAGCGCGCCCGCCGCTGCCCGGTCACCCGGATCGTAGGGATTATACGCAACGGGTACAGGCGGCGGCGCATAGATGCACCCCGCCAATCCGATCGCCGCCGTGGCCAGCACGAGGTGAGCGCGTATCGGCATTATCTGTCTCCGGATGCAACAGTGCCGAAAGCGCCGGCTGCGGGGGTTGGGTTTCATAGGGCGCTCGTCTTCGCGGCAAAGGGCGATGGCGGCGAGATTTCGCTCCCCCGCGGATTGCCGAGGCATGATTGGCTGGGAGAAGCTCTGCCCGCCACCAAACCGGATTGGGAAGGCCAATTCCGGCGTTGACGGCGTGGGGCTTCAGTTCCGTCCCGCTTCCAGCCGGAATCGCACGCCGGGACGCGCCGGCCCGCCGCCAATCCCGATCGGCGTGCCGTCGGCCCGCCAGCACGCCGCTCCGGTCATCGTGCCGTCCGGGTGGAACTGGATGGCCGACATGCCGCCGGCAACCGTGGGCATCAGCGCTACATCGTGGCCGCGGTCGCGCAAGGCCTGGGCGGTGTCGGCGCCGAAGCCGCGTTCGATCTCCACCTGGTAGCCCTGGGTCCAGAGCCGCGGAGCCTCGACGGCCTGCTGCACCGGCATGCGGTGGTCGATCAGGTTGATCAGCCCCTGCATCGCCGAACCGAAAATCCGCAATCCGCCCGGCAGGCCGAGTGCATAGGCGGGCTTTCCATCGCGCAGCGCGATCATCGGCGACATGGAGGATGTCACCCGCTTGCCGGGCGCCACCGAATTGGCGCGTCCCGGATGCGGCGTGAACAAATACATGTAGTTGTTGGGGATCATGCCGGTCCCGGGCACCATGTAGCGGGCGCCGAACAGGCTGTTGATCGTCTGCGTGCTCGCCACGACGTTGCCGGCGCCATCGGCAACAGTCAGGTGCGTGGTGTTGGCCGATTCGCCCGCCGCCACTCCGGCGGTGAAATGTTGCGCGCGTGACAGGTCGATGCCGGCACGGCGTTCCGCCGCATAGCTTTTGGAGGTGAGCCGCTCGACCGGGACGGCGACAAAGTCCGGATCGGCGGTGGCGGCGGCGCGGTCGGCGAAAGCGATCTTCAGCACTTCCGCCAGCAGGTGCAGCGTGTCCGGCGTGCCGAATCCCATCGCATGCAGGTCGTATCCTTCGAGAATATTCAGCATCTCGATGATGTGCAGCGGGCCGGAGCTGGCCGGCGGCGGCCCGACGATGTCGAACCCGCGATAAGACCCGCGCAGCGCCACGCGCTCCTTGGTGCGATACGCTGCCAGGTCGGCGAGGGACACATACCCGCCCGTCTGCGCCATATGCTCGGTGTAAGTCCGGCCGAGCGAGCCGTGGTACAGGGCGTCGGCGCCTTCGCGCGCGATCAGCCGCAGAGTTTCGGCATAGTCGCCGTTGAGCACGCGGTCCCCGGGGTGCAACGGTTGGCCGTTCGGCATGAAGATGCGGGCGATCTCCGGGTCCTGCGCCAGGTCGGCGGCGCAGTCGGCGACGCAATCCGAAAGATAGGAGGTCGCCCGGAACCCGCGTGCGGCATGGCGGATTGCCGGTTCCGTGACGTCGGCCAGGGAAAACGTGCCGAAACGCGCCAGTGCCTCGCACCAGCCTTTCAGATTGCCCGGCAACGCGACGGCGGTTGGGCCGATGGCATTGGCGCGCCCGACTGCGTCCATGGTGCCCGGCGCGGCGTTGGGGTCGGCGGTGTAGGTGGTGGGACCGGTGGCGGCGGGCGCCGTGCTCTGATTGTCGATCACCACGTGCTGGCCGTCGGCCAGGCGGATATGCGCGATGCCGCCGCCGAGGATGCCCACCATCATCGGTTCCACCACGGTCAGCGTGAACAGCGCGGCGATGGCGGCATCGATCGCATTGCCACCGGCGGCCAGCATCTCGGCGCCGGCGGCGGAGGCGAGCGGGTGATTCGTCACCACCATGCCGCGGGTGCCGCTGGCGGGCTGCTTCTCGGTCATCTGCGATTCCCTCGGCTTGTTCCTGGCTGCGCATTGTTCGATACCGCGACGGATTGCGGAAGAGGGCAGGGGATGGAGCTGCGCGGACAGGCGGCGATCGTGACGGGCGGCGGGTCGGGACTGGGCGCCGCAACCGCGCAGGCGCTGGCGGCGGCCGGGGCACGCGTGACGGTGATGGACATCAACCGCGCGGCGGCGGAGGCGGTCGCGGCGCGGGTCGGCGGGCTGGCCGCGACCTGTGACGTGGCAGACGCGGCGGCGGCCACCGCGGCTGTGGCGCTGGGGGCCGCGGCGCACGGGCCGGCGCGGCTGCTGGTGAACTGCGCCGGCATCGGGCCGGCGGCACGGATCATCGGGCGCGACGGTGCCATGCCGCTGGAACGTTTCGAGCAGGTGATCCGCATCAACCTGATCGGCACCTTCAACATGCTGCGGCTGGCGGCCGCGGCGATGAGCACGCTGGAGCCGATGGAAGACGGCGAACGCGGGGTGATCGTCAACACCGCCTCCATTGCCGCCTATGAGGGGCAGGTTGGACAGGCGGCGTACGCGGCCTCGAAGGCCGGGGTGGTCGGCCTGACGCTGCCGGCGGCACGCGAACTGGCGCGGTCGGGCATTCGCGTGGTGACCATCGCGCCAGGACTGATCGAGACACCGATGTTCAACGGTCTGCCCGATGATGTGCGGACCGGCCTGGCGGCTTCGGTGCCGTTCCCCGCGCGGCTGGGGCGGCCGGACGAGTATGCGGCGCTGGTGCTGCACATCGCGGCGAATCGTTTCCTGAACGGGGAGACGATCCGGTTGGACGGGGCATTGCGGATGGCGGCGCGGTGAGCCTGGTTGGTATCATGTGTTACGACCGTATGCCGGCGGATCACGGCTTTGGGACTTGGTCCGCCTGATGATTGAGGGCTCATTTGACCGTTGCGGTACCGGCGAGTAGATCGGCCGCATATGGGCGCGCGCGGTTGCGGCTGGTTAAAGGGAGGATTCGATGCCGGTTATGATGTCTCGCAAACAATTTCTTGCCGGCGCTGCTGCCGCGGCAGGCGCGGGTGCTTTTGTTTCCGGTTCGGCCCGGGCGGCCAAGCAGTATGTGCTCAAATTTGGCATCGACCTGCCGCCCGACCATCCGATGACCACGCACGCAGTGGCAGCGGCCGAGGAGATCAAGGCTAAGAGCAACGGCGCTGTGCAGGTGCAGATCTTCCCCAGCAACCAGTTGGGCGACGATACCCACATGCTGTCCAACCTGCGCGTCGGCGCGATCCAGATGATGGGGATCGGCGACAATATCCTGGCTACGCTGGTGCCGACCGCGGCGATCGACAATGTCGGCTTCATCTTCAAGGACGCGAAGACCGCCTGGGCGGCGCTGGACGGGTCGGTGGGCGATATCGTGCGCGCCGACATACAGAAGACTGGCCTGCAACCGATGCGCGCCGTGTGGGACGAAGGGTTCCGGCAGATCACTTCCAGCACCAGGCCGATCAACACGCTGGACGATCTGCACGGTTTCAAGATCCGCGTGCCGCCGAGCCCGATTTCCCTGTCGCTGTTCAAGGACCTGGGCGCCGCGCCGACCACGCTGAACGTGGCGGAGCTTTACACCGCTTTGCAGACGCACGTGGTGGATGGCCAAGAAAACCCGCTGGGCCTGATCGAGACGCAGAAATTCTACCAGGTGCAGAAATATTGCTCGCTGACCAATCATATGTGGGTCGGCTACTGGATGCTGATCAACGGAGCCTATTGGAAAAGCCTGCCGGACGAGTATCGCACGATCGTCGCCGACGCGTTCGACGGGCAAGCGGCGAAGCAGCGCACGGCCAGCGAACAGCTTGATGATTCGCTGCAGGCAAAGCTGACCCAGCAGGGGCTGACATTCAACACGCCGGATACTGCTCCGTTCCGCCAGAAGCTGGTGCAATCGGGTTTCTACAAGGAATGGCAAGGGAAGTTTGGCCCGACCCTGTGGTCGGCGCTGGAGAAATACGCCGGTCAGCTCGCCTGACCGGCTGAATGCGCGCTGCACCTGGGACGGAGACGGCGGGGGGGCTTCGCCGGATTGATCGCGTTGTCGATGTGGTGTCGGAAACGGTCGCCGCCGCGCTTGTCGTCATCGAGATCGCCATCCTGCTTGCCGGCGTGATCTGGCGCTATGTATTGGATAATCCGCTCGTCTGGGTCGATGAGCTGGCGGAGATGCTGTTCCTCTGGCTGGTGAGCCTGGGTGCGGTGATCGCGTTGCGCCGCGGCGAGCATATGCGCATGACCGTGTTCGTGGCGCGGCTTTCGCCGCCGGCGGGGAGTTTCCTGGCGCGGATCTCCGCGCTGGTGGTGATGATCTTCATTGTCGAGCTGTTGGTGCCCGGTTTCGATTACATGCAGCAGCAGCAGGCGATCACCACGCCCACGCTGCAACTTCCCGGCTCCTGGGAGGTGGCCGGCGAGCTGGCAGCCTTCGTTCTGCTGCTGATCACCGCGCTGCGGCAGCTTTTTGAGGGCGCGACCTGGCGCGAGCTGGCGCTGACATTTGGCGTGGGGCTGGTGATCGGGGTCGGGCTCTGGCTGGCGGAACCGCTGCTGGATGCGGCCGGCAACGGCAACCTGGTGATCTTTTTCGTCGGCATGGTCGGCATTTGCATTTTTTGCGGCGTGCCGATCGCGTTCAGCTTCGGCATCTCGACGATCGCCTACATGTTCTACACGACGACGATTCCGCTGGCGATCGTGATCAGCCAGATGAACCAGGGCATGTCGTCGATCGAGCTGCTTGCGGTGCCGATGTTCGTGGTGCTGGGGCTGCTGCTGGAGATGACCGGCATCGCCAAGGCGCTGGTCGATTGCCTGGCCGCGCTGGTTGGCCACAGGCGCGGCGGCCTGTCGTATTCGCTGATCGGCGCGATGTACCTGATCTCCGGCATTTCGGGATCGAAGGCGGCGGACCAGGCGGCGATCGCACCGGTGCTGCTGCCGGAGATGCGGCGGCGCGGGGCGCATCCGGGGGAGCTGGTGGCGCAGCTTGCGGCATCTGCGGCGATGTCGGAAACCATCCCGCCGAGCCTGGTGCTGATCATCGTCGGCGCGGTGACCGGCGTGTCGACTTCGGCGCTGTTCACTGGCGGGTTGCTGCCGGCGGCGGTGGCGGCGCTGGCGCTGGTGGTACTGATCTTCTTCCGCAGCCGGGATGACCATGTATCGGACGAACGGGTGCGCGCGCGCGACACCGTGCGGCTGTTCATCGTGGCGATACCGGCGCTGATCCTGCCGTTCCTGATCCGCTATGCCGTGCTGTCCGGGATCACCACTGCGACCGAGGTCGCGACGATCGGCACGGTCTATTCGGTGCTGGTGGGGCTGTTCATCTATCGCGTGTTCGACTGGCGGCGGGTGTTCCCGATCCTGGTGGAAACGGCAGCGCTATCCGGAGCGATATTGCTGATCATCGGCGCGGCCTCGGCGATGGCGTGGGCGCTGACACAGGCGGGGTTCGCGCAATCGCTGACCGCCATGATGACGAACCTGCCGGGCGGCAGGGTCGGGTTCATGGCGGTTTCGATCGTGGTGTTCATCATTCTCGGCAGTGTGCTGGAAGGGCTGCCGGCGATGGTGCTGTTCGGGCCGCTGCTGTTTCCGGTGGCCCAGCAAGTCGGCGTCAACGAGGTGCACTACGCGATCGTGGCTATTCTGGCGATGGGGATCGGGCTGTTTTCGCCGCCGTTTGGCGTGGGGTTCTATCAGAGCTGCCTGATCGGGCGGACGACCAGCGACCAGGCGCTGGGGCGGATCTGGCCTTACATGCTGACGCTGGTGGCGGCGCTGATCGTGGTGGCGGCGGTGCCGTGGTTGTCGACGGGGTTTGTGCATTGAGGGCAATCGCATCGGGTGCTCCGATCGGTTGACGCCACCGACCCCTTGCTGCAACCAAGCGCCGTGTCGTATCGGCAGAAGCACCTGTTGGCCATTGAAGGGCTGCACCCGCCCGAAATCGGGCATCTGCTCGATCTCGCGGAGAGCTATGTGCTGCTGAACAGGTCGGGCAACACCCAGCGCGACCTGCTGCGCGGCCGCACGCTGATCAACCTGTTCTTCGAGGATTCCACGCGCACCCGCACCAGCTTCGAACTGGCCGGCAAACGGCTGGGGGCGGACGTGATCAACATGTCGGTCTCCACCTCCTCGGTGAACAAGGGGGAGACGCTGCTGGACACCGCCGGCACGCTGAACGCCATGAATTGCGATCTGCTGGTGGTGCGCCACGCCGCGTCCGGGGCGCCCAACCTGCTGGCGCAGAAAGTCGATGCCGCCGTCATCAATGCCGGCGACGGCACGCACGAACATCCCACCCAGGCGCTGCTCGATGCACTCACCATTCGCCGGCGGAAGGGCCGGCTGGAGAACCTGACGGTCGCCATCTGCGGCGACATCGCGCATTCCCGCGTCGCGCGTTCCAACATTCACCTGCTGACCACGATGGGCAGCCAGGTGCGCGTCGTCGGCCCGCCGACACTTATTCCGGCGGACGTGGCCCGCATGGGTGTGACAGTCTTCCATGACATGCAGGCTGGCCTGGCCGGCGTGGATATCGTGATGATGCTGCGGTTGCAAAAGGAACGGATGCAGCACGGGCTGGTGCCCAGCGCACGCGAATATTTCCGCTTCTACGGGCTGGACATGGAAAAACTGGCGCACGCGAAACCGGATGCGCTGGTCATGCATCCCGGCCCGATGAATCGCGGCGTGGAGATCGACAGCGCGGTGGCCGACGATCCGGTCCGCAGCTTGATCCGCGAGCAGGTGGAGATGGGCGTCGCCGTGCGCATGGCGGTGCTGGACACGCTCTCGCGCGGGCCGGGGAATATTGGGTGAGAGATACGCTGTTCACCGGGGTCCGCCTGATCGATCCGGGCTCCGGGCTTGATCAGCCGGGCGAGGTGCTGGTGCGCGACGGCCGCATTGCCGATTTCGGTGCCGGCCTCGGCCGCCCCGAGGGCGCAGCCATCATCGACGAACCGGGCGCGGTGCTCTGCCCGGGCCTGGTCGATATGCGCGCGGCCCTGGGCGAGCCCGGTTTCGAATATCGTGAAACCATCGCCTCGGCGGCGCAGGCGGCGGCAGCCGGCGGCATCACCACGCTGGCCGCGCTGCCCGACACACAGCCGGCGATCGATGATCCCGCCCTGGTGCGGCTGCTGCGGGCGCGCGGCGAGGAAACCGGCAGCCTGACGATTCTGCCCTACGCCGCGCTGACCCGCGGCTGCCGGGGCGAGGAGCTGGCCGAGCTTGGCCTGCTGCGCGAAGCTGGCGCGGTGGCGTTCACGGATGGTGCCCGCGCGCTCGGCTCCGCGCGGCTGATGCGTGTGGCGCTATCCTATGCCAGCGGGTTCGGCGGCCGCATCGTGCAGCATCCGGAAGACCCGTCGCTCGCCGCCGGCGGTGCGGCAACCGAAGGCGAACTCGCCACCCGGCTCGGCCTGCCGGCAATTCCCGCCGCCGCGGAGGCGATCCTGGTCGCGCGCGACATCCGGCTGGCGGCGCTTACTGGCGGGGCGGTGCATTTCGCCCATGTCTCCACCGCCGAGGCGCTGCTGCTGATCCGCCGGGCCAAGGCGGACGGGCTGGCGATCACCTGCGACACCGCACCGCCTTATTTCGATCTGAACGAAACCGCCATCGGCGACTTCCGCACCTATGCCAAGCTGTCGCCGCCGCTGCGCCGGGAAGAGGATCGGCAGGCGGTTTCCGCAGCGCTGGCGGACGGCACCATCGACGCCATCGCGTCCGACCACCAGCCGCGCGATGCCGACGACAAGCGGCTGCCGTTCGCCCAGGCGGCGCCGGGCGGCGCCGGGCTGGCGACGCTGCTCGGCGTGACGCTGGCTCATGTCCATAACGGCGCCCTGACGCTCATGCAGGCGCTTGCGCTGCTTACCGCCGGGCCGGCGAAGCTGCTGGGCGCCGATGCGGGCCGGCTGGTGAAAAACGCGGCGGCGGATGTCTGCCTGTTCCACCCCGAGCGCATCTGGCGGGTCGAAGCCGGGCGGCTGCCCGGCAAGGCGCAGAACACGCCGTTCGACGGACGTGCCCTGGAAGGCAGGGTGCTGGGCACCTGGAAAGCCGGACGACGGGTGTTCGGCTAACCACTGCTTTGCAGTAACGATTTGCCGTGACCTTCAAAGGGTAGCGAGGCGGAAGAAGTTCCTCGCATTGCCGAACAGCCACTTGTCGAGGACCGGTCCCTTGAGAGGCAAGGCGGCATATTCTTCTATCAGCGCTTCCATTGGTACGCCGAACGCCTCCCACGAGAGGCCGACCATGATCTTGTCCTGCAGCAGCGTGTTGCCGAATTGCAAAAACTGCTCCCATCCCGAACCGCGTACACCGAAATACCTGGGGCGGTGCGACGCCGTGTCGCAATAGAGATTGGGATGGCGCCGCAACAAGGCCACCATCTCGTTCACCCACGGCCAGCCACCCAGCCCGGCGATGATCCGCAACTCGGGGAAGTCCACCGCGATCTGATCGATGTGTCGCGGATGTCCAAGATCGTACGCCCGGTCGTTGGCGTAGTTCATGCTGGCGTAGATCCGCACCGGAATGTCGAGCTCCACGCATTTTGCATAGAGCGGGTAGTAACGCCGGTCGCTGGCTGGAAGCATGTTGTAGAGCGACGACACGCGAAGTGCGCCGAACCCGCGTTCTTTCACCAGGCGGACCAGTTCCCGCACGCCGCGCATGCCGTCATGCGGACTGATCGATGCCAGTCCGATGAATCGCTTGGGGAAACTTGCGAGGATATCGGCGATCATCCCGTTGCTCGCGCGCAGGACGCCCACCTGCACACCGGCGCGATCCATCAGGCCGACGAAATCGGCGATGGACATTCCGTGCGGGGTGTCTGGGCCGGGGGCTTCGGCAGCTTCGCCGCGGCGGGAAAAGATGCGCTGATAATTGGAGAATCCGTGACCCGGCAGCGGTTCCAGCCGCTCCGGATCGCCGTATCCCGGGGGATGGGCGGCGCCTTCCTGTTTCCGTGGCTTGCCGTTTTCATCGGGTGGCAAATCGCATTCCAAGTCGATGACCCTTCGCATTTCTGGTTCCCTTCGGTGTGATTGATCCGTCGTGGCACGAATGGCGCCAGCGTTCGCCCTGTGGCGCCGCGATCAGCAAAGTCGCGGCTTGACACCGGTCTGGATATTGCTTCCAACACGTACGGCGCTGCTGTGCCCATGGGGGCGATGACTATGTGGGACTGGAGCACATTTTTCCATTACCTCCATAGCCTGTATCTGATTGAAGGGGCCGGCGTCTCGCTTGGGCTCTCGATCGGCGCGATGGGAATTGGACTGCTCTGCGGCCTGGCCGCTGCACTGATGCGCATGTCCCGCAATCCGCTGCTGCGCCAGCCGGCGACGTTCTACGTGTGGTTGTTTCGCGGCACGCCCGTGCTCGTGCAACTGATCATCATCTACACCGGCCTGCCGCAGCTTGGCATCAAGCTGGGCGTGCTTGCCTCGGCGCTGATTGGCCTTGGCGTGAACGAAGGCGCCTACCTGGCGGAGATCATCCGCGCCGGCATCTCTGCCGTTCCGCGCGGCCAGTTCGAGGCAGCCCGTTCGATCGGGATGACCCGCACCACGACGATGCGCGTCGTCGTCATGCCGCAGGCCCTGCGGATCATCATACCGCCGCTCGGGAATTCCTTTAACGGCCTGATGAAGACCTCCTCGCTGGCGTCCGTCATCTCCATGGAAGAATTGCTGCGGCGCACCGAGCTTTTGATCCAGGTGCAGTTCAAGGTGCTGGAGATTTTCATCGTTGCGGCGATCTACTACCTGATCCTGACGACCCTGTGGGGGTTCGTGCAGCGCCGGCTGGAGGCGCATTTCTCCCGCTCGGTTACCGCGTCGGCACGATCGCGCGGGCCCGCCCCGGAAATGGCGAAGCTGGAGCTTTCCGAAGTGGTGCTGTCGCATGATTCCACCTGACGTGGCCGGCGGCGGCAGCGCCGCGAGATGGATGATCGAGGCGAAGGGCATCCACAAGTTCTTCGGGGCCAATCACGTGCTGCGCGGCGTGGATATCGAAGTCACGCGCGGCGAAGTCGTCGTCATCATCGGGCCGAGCGGCAGCGGCAAGAGCACCTTTCTGCGGACCCTCAATCGTCTGGATGTGCCGGATCGCGGCAGCGTCAGGATCGACGGGACATTGCTCGGGTATCGCCCCGGCAACGGCGGCGGCTTGATTGCGGCGTCCGACGCGATGCTGTCGGCGCAGCGGCGCCACGTGGGGATGGTGTTTCAGCAGTTCAACCTGTTCAGCCACATGACGGCGCTGGAAAACATCATGTCGGGGCCGGTCCAGGTGCTCCGGCATTCCAGGAAGGAAGCAGCCCGGGAGGCGCGGCGCCTGCTGGAGCTGGTGGCGCTGGAAGACAAGGCGGATTTCTATCCGGACCAGCTTTCCGGCGGCCAGCAGCAACGCGTTGCCATCGCCCGCTCGCTGGCGATGCACCCCAAGGTCATGCTGTTCGACGAGCCCACATCGGCGCTGGATCCGGAGATGGTGGCCGAAGTGCTGCAAGTGATGCTGGACCTCACCCGGCAGGGAATGACGATGATTATCGTTACGCATGAAATTCAGTTCGCCAACAAGGCGGCCGACCGCATCCTGTTCATGGAAGACGGCGAGATCGTCGAGCAGGGGCGCCCGGACGAGCTTGTTGCCAACCCGCGCAACGAACGCACGCAGAAGTTCCTGCGCCTGGTCACCGGCAAGGTCTGATCCCATGCTGCATCTTACTTTGTCGATCGCCGGCAGCGGCTACCATCCGGCTTCCTGGCAGGTGTCGGGGCAGGCGTCGGGTTTGCCGCCATCGCCGGGCGCCGCGGATCTTTACCCGATCGTCCGGGCGGCGGAACGGGGCTGCCTGGATGCGATCCTGCTGGGCCATGGCACTGATGCCCTGCGCGTCGGCGGAGTCGGGCGGGCCAACACGATGCAGCTCGATCCATTGCCGCTGGCGGGAGCGTTGATCGCCAGGACTACCCGAATCGGCGTGGCCGCCGGCTGGACGGTCGATTTCACCGAGCCGTTTCATATTGCCCGCGTGCTGGCGACGCTGGATCATCTGTCGTACGGGCGTTCCGCCTGGCTGGTACACATGTTCGGCACGGATGCGCTGGCAGCGCGCATCGGGCGACCGCCCGGGACCGACGGGCTGTCCGACTATTGCGAGCGGGCGGGCGAATTCATCAGTGCGGTCGAAAAGCTGTGGGACAGTTGGGAGGATGAAGCGTTCGCGGTGGACAAGGCCAGCGGGATGTTCGTCGACCCCGACCGCGTGCACCGGATCGACCATCACGGCAGGTATTTCACCATCCGGGGGCCGCTGAACGTACCGCGCCCGCCGCAGGGATATCCTGTTCTAATACAGTCCGACCCGGCAAGCGCCGACGGCCGGCGACTGGTTGTTGAGACCGCCGATATCATCCTTACCCGCTGCGCGTCGTTAGCGGAGGCGGCTGGCCGCTACAAAGATCTGCACAGGCTGGCGGCCATGCAGGCGCGTGATCCAAGTTCGTTTCGCGTGCTGGCCGATCTGGGCATCGTCCTTGCACCCACCGCCGCTGAAGCCCGCCAGCGCGCCGAACGTCTCGATTATCTGGTGGCACCCGGGTCGGCCATCCCGCGGTTCGTCGGCACGCCGGAGGCGTTGGTTGAGTTATTTACGAAATGGTCTGAAGCGGGTGCGTGCGATGGTTTCAATCTGCTTCCTGCCGTGTTGCCCGATGATGTCGCCCTGCTTGTCGATGCGGTGATCCCGCTGGCACGCGCTCAGGGTCTATTCCGGGCTGAGTACGCCGGCGCGACGCTGCGGGACCATTTCGGGTTGCCCCGTCCGGCAAGCCAGTACAGGGAGATTTCGGGTTGACCAGGTCGCAGATGCATCTTGGCCTTTTCATTTACCCAGCGGGCCATCACATCGCGAGCTGGCGGCATCCCGCCGTGGACCCGCGCGGGATTGCCGGGATGGATTTCTATCGCACGGCAGCGCAGATTGCCGAACGCGGCAAGTTCGACCTGTTCTTCGTGGGCGACATGCTTGCAGCCCGTGAGAAAGACGGTCGCGTCGTCCGCGAGGGCGGGCTCAATAACATCGATTCGATCTCGATCACCTCGGCGATTTCAGCAGTGACCGAGTGCCTGGGACTGATCGCGACGCTGTCAACGACCTACAACGAGCCCTATTACATAGCCGAGCGCTTTGCGTCCCTCGATCATATCAGCAATGGCCGGGCGGGATGGAACATCATCACCACCGCGAATGACGATGCGGCGTATAATTTCGGACAAAAGAGCCACATGGAGAAGACGCTCCGTTACGAGCGGGCAAAGGAGTTCGTCGATATCTGCATCGCCCTGTGGGACAGTTGGGACGATGATGCGGTGGTCGCCGACCGTGCGCGCGGCGTGTTCGCCGATCCGGCGCGCATCCATCCAATCGACCACCAGGGACGGTTCTTCTCCGTCCGGGGCGCGTTGGAGCTGCCACGACCGCCGCAAGGCTGGCCGGTGCTGGTGCAGGCGGGCGGGTCGCCGGCGGGAATAGAGTTTGCGGCGATGGTGGCGGAAACCATCTTCGCGGCGCAAAGCAAGCTCGATGAGGCGCGCAATTTTCGCGACACGGTCAGGCGGCGGATGGCCGAGTACGGCCGCTGCGCCGACGAGCTGAAGATATTGCCCGGGCTATCGCCCATCGTCGGGTCGACAGAGCAGGAGGCGAGACGCAAGGAGGCCGAGCTCGACGAGCTTATCCTGCCGGCGGTCGGCGTGTGGATGTTGAGCGAGCAGATGCAGTTCCGGCTCTATGACTACGCGCTCGACGCGAAGCTGCCGACCGGCGATATCCGCGCCTCGGGCGGGTCCTTCACGCCGCGGGTGATCAGCCTGCTCGACCGCGCGGACCGCGAGGGCCTGACCGTGCATGCGTGCGCCAACCTCGTGGCCAAGTCGCGTTCGCACGGGACGTTCGTCGGCACCGTGGAGGGGCTGGCCGATTATATGCAGCTCTGGCTGGACTCCGGCGCATGCGACGGTTTCAACATCATGCCGGCCTGGTTCCCGGACGAACTAACGGTGTTCGTTGAACAGGTGGTGCCGGTGTTGCAGCGCCGGGGCCTGTTCAGGACCGAGTATGCGGGTTCAATGCTGCGGGACCATCTGGGTCTTTCATATCCGCGGCGGCGCTGAAACGATCATGGCGCTTGCGCCGGGCAGTCCGGCGTCGGCAGCGGGCCCGAAGTTACTTTGTAGGGGCCTGGCAGCACGCAGTGACCATAGGGCTTGAAGATTTTGTCGAAGGTTCCGTCGGTGTGCATCTCGTTCATCACAGCCGCGACCGCATCGGCCACGGCAGCGTCCTTGAAGGCGAGCGCCTCGGCGTGCGGATCATAGCCGGTCAGGGCGATGCGGAAGAAATTCACGCCCTTCTTGCGATAGTAGAATGACTCCTCGGTGCCGATGAACGCACCGTCAACCTGTCCGGCCGAGAGCGCCTGCAGCACATTGGCATAGGTGTCGAAGGTCCGGATGGTGATCGGCGGCTTGCCGGCCTTCTGCAAAGCTTCGCTGGCGGCCTGGGCGTCCCTTAAATCAACCGTCCCCAACTCCACGCCGAAGCTCTTGCCGGAGAAATATTCCGGGCCGGAGATGGTGTCGGTGTTGGTCTTCGGCACCACGATCGACATCGTCGAAGCACCGTAAGGCACCATCAGCACCTGCGCGGCGCGCTCCGGCGTGTAGAACATGAAGGAATTGATCATGTCGATCCGGCCTTCCTTCAGCAGCGGGATCATCGTCGCGAATTGCGTGCTCTGAAACACCATTTTCAGGCACAGGCGCTTGGCGATCTCGTTGCCCAGATCGACATCGAGACCGATGATGTTGCCGCTGTCATCGACATACTGGATCGGGGCCACGGTCGGGTTGATCGCCGCGATCAGCGTCCCGGCGCGCACCAGCGGCGGCTGCCCCAGCTTTGGCGTGCAAGTGCTTTGCGCGAGCGCTGCCCGCCCGCTCATCACCGCGAGTGCGGCGACAAGGAAGACTATGAAACCACACCGCTTCATGATGATGACTCCGCCCACTCTGCGCGTATGTCCACGGCACGTACGCCCGCGCCGGCCTCTCCCGCTATCAGCGGGTTGATCTCCAGGTCCACCAGGCGCTTGCCCAGGTCGTGCGCCAGCCAGCTCAGCCGTTCGAGCGCGTCGATGACGGCTTCGACGTCGCGCGGCGGTCCGCCGCGCCAGGAATCCAGCAGCCTGGCGCAACGCAAGCCGTTTACCAATCGCCTCGCCTGCGGGCGCGAAACCGGCGCCGGGGCTGATGCGACGTCGTGCAACAGTTCGACCAGCGTGCCGCCGGCGCCCACCAGCACGAACGGGCCGAACTGGGGATCGTTGCGGATGGACAGGATCAGCTCCAGTCCTGGTGGCGCCTGTTCCTGCGCCAGGCAGCCGGTGAACGCGTCCGCCAAATCGTGCCGCGCGATGGACGCGGCGATGTCGTTCCAGGCGGTGTTGACGGCGGCTGTGTCGGCCAGCCCGGTTTTGACCGCCTGCAGTTCCGTCTTATGGCTTACCCCGCTAACCAGACCCTTCAGGACGACCGGAAACCCGATCGACACAGCGGCTGCCTGGGCCTGTTGCGGCGTCGCGCAAGCGACCGCGCGCGGGACCTCGATGCCGTACGCAGCGACCAGCCCCGGCACGTCGTTCAGGGGCGGAGGTCCTGCTGGCAGGTCGTCGGGGCGCTGCGGCGATATGGTCGGCGCTGTCAGACCGGCGCGGTATTCGTACACGCCGCGCAGGGCCGCCAGCATGTCGTCCGTCGAATCGAAATACGAGCAGCCGAGTTCCCGTAGCACCGCACGCGGGCGATCCGCGGCCGGGCCGGGCAGCATCACGGCGATGACGGGCTTTCCCGACTCCAGTGCGGTTTGGGCCAGGACTCGTGCACGTGCTTCGAAAAACGGCATCGACGTAAGATACAGCAGCAACAGCCCGACATCGGGATCGGATGCGAGTGTGCGCATGGCCGGCGCGGCAATGTCGTCGGGCTGCGAGGGCAGGCGGCCGCCAAGATCGATCGGATTATCCGCCTGTGGTGGAAGCAACAATTCGCCCAGCGCGGCGCGCGCCGGCTGCGACAGGCGCGCCAGTCGAAGGCCCGCTCCGACCACCCGATCCACCATCAGCCCGGTACCGCCGCCGGAGCCGGACAGGATGCCGATCCCATCCGACCGTGGCAGCGGCTCGCGGAGCAGCAGATCGGCGATCCGCACCATCGTCACCGGATCGTCCGCGAGGACGACACCATGCGCACGGCATATCGCGGCGAATGCATCGTAATCGCCGGCCAGGCTTGCCGTGTGGGAGCGTGCCGCGCGCACCCCGTCGCTTGTCTTGCCGGTCTTGACCACCACCATCGGCTTGCCGGCTCGCCGGCACGCGGCGGCTGCACGGACGAAGCGGGCAGGGTCCCGCAATCCCTCGATATAGACACAGAGCGCGTCGGTGCCGGGATCGTCGATGAAATAGTCCAGGAAGTCGCAGATCTCCAGGTCCGACTGGTTCCCGAGCGATACGCAGGCGCTGAATCCGATCCCGTTCGACACCGCCCGGTCGAACAGCGACACCATCAGCGCGCCGCTCTGGCTGACCAGTCCGATGTGGCCCAGCAGCAACTCGCTGCTATCGAGCACGACGGAGGAACAGAGCGCGAGCCGCCATCCCGGATTGATCAGCCCCATGCAGTTCGGCCCGATGATCCGCATGCCCGCCGGCAGCGCGACATCAAGTATGCGCTGCTGCAGTGCGGCGCCGGCTTCGTTGGCTTCGGCAAATCCGGTCGCGATGATCACGCAGCAGCCGACGCCGGCCGCCGCGCATTGCTCGACCGCCCCCAGCAGATGGTTCACCGGCACTGCAAGGATCGCGACCTCGGCCTTGATCGGCGCATCGGCAAGCGATGCGTATGCGGTTCGTCCGAGGATCTGCCGTGGCCGCGGATTGATCGGCACGATCTGTCCGGCGAAACCGTGGCGGACCAGGAAGTGCATGATCCGGCCACCGAACTTGTCGCGGTCGTCCGACGCACCAAACACGGCGACGGACCGGGGCTGCAGGATCTCCCGGACCGAAAGGCGTGGAGGCTGTGCGTTCACGCCGCGGCCGGGGATTGGAAGGCCACCTCGGCAATCTGGTTCTGGCCGTAACCGTGATGCGCCGGGAAGGTGTCCGCCATTGGACGCCGCTCGCGGAACGTCAGCCAGAGCCGGATCATGTGGCGCCGGCGCTCTGGTTCGGGATAATCCTGAAACCCGGTGCGGGAGTGCAGGATCGTGTAGTTGTTACAGAGCTGCATGTCCCCGACCTGCAGATCCATATCCAGATGGATGCCCGGGTCGTAGGCGAGACTATCCAGGAAATCGAGCGACGCCTGTTCCAGCGGTTCGAGCGGCTTGCCGGATTTCTCGCACGCGGCGTTGATCTGGTTGCGAACCAGCCGGGCGCTGACATGGCCGTCCTTGGCGCCGAACACCGGCAGCCGGTACGCGGTGACCGGATCATCGGTCAGCGCCGCCTCGCGCTTGATGTAGTGGAAGCCCTTGTAGAGCGGCGGCAGGTACTCCGGATGCTGGCGCAGGATCTCGTTATGCAGCGTGACCGAGCTGACGATGCTGCTCAGGCCGCCGCTTTTCGCGCGGCGCAGGCATAGCAGGCCCACCAGGTCGCAACTGTCGCTGTGAAACGGCAGATGCGCATTGGTTTCATAACCACGCACATCGATATCGCCATAGCGGCGGCCATGATCAAAGACATGACCCAGCAGGTCGCCCTGCGGGTTCTGGGTGACGGGGACGCCGAGATAGCAGCCGATGCCCCAGAAGATCAGCCCGACATCCGCGTCGCTGTAATCACCCGCATTGAGGCCGCGCACCACGACAAAGCCGCGGCCGGTGCGGATTTCTTCCAGCCATCGCGCCAGCTTCGGTGCCAGGTGGGGGAGTGGAAAACTGCTGCGTCCGACCTGCCCCAGGCTCAGGCCCTGCGCCCTGACGTTCCGTACCGCGGCTGCGATATCCGCCAGGTCGTCCCGGTCAAGACGGACCAGCCAGTTCGCGTCGTTGACAAGGTCACGTCCAAACCATGCCGACGGATGTCTAACTGGCTGTGAGTGGATCAGGTCCGACATGGTTGCCCCCTCCGGCGTGATTACAGGTCGCGGAAATCCGGTGTCCGCTTTTCCAGCATGGCCGCCATCCCTTCAGCCGCATCCGGATGCGCGAAAACGGAGCGGCTGAGCTCTTCTTCGTAGTCCGCCATTTCGTCCCAGCCATGGCGGAGATTGAAATTCACCGCCTGGCGGATAGCCAGCATGGCGTTGGGTGATGCGCTGGCGATCCGCCTGGCGGCGCGGGTCGCCTCCTGCATCAAAGCGGCGCGCGGCACCACGGTGGTGACCAGGCCGAGCTCGTACGCGCGCTGGGCGCCGAAATCCCCGCCCAGCACAAGAAGGTCCAGGGCGCGCGAGCGTCCCAGCAAGCGCGGCAGCCGGTGCAGTCCCATCCCCCAGCTCGGGATGATGCCGAGATAGGCATCGCCGGCACGGAACACGGTGTTGTCGGCGGCGATCCGAATGTCGCAGGCCCAGCCGATCGCGGTGCCGCCGCCGATGCAATAGCCATGGATCGCGGCGACGATCGGCTTCCGGCAGGATTCGATGCGCTGCAGCGTCCGGCGACCCAGCGCGCGGAATGCGGCGCTCGCCGCTGGATCGCGCAACCTGGATTCGTCGCGCAGATCGGCGCCGGCACAGAACGCCTTCTCCCCGGTACTGGTCAGGATGACGCATCGTATGGCGGTGTCCGCCTCGACGTCGTCAAGGACGCAATGCAGCGCCTCCAGCAGGGCGAGCGAGGCGGCATTCACCGGCGGGTTGTTGAGCCGGATGGTCGCGATGCGGTCCGAGCGTTCCAACAGGACCAGATCTTGCGGCATCGGATCTCCTGTCTGCCTGTGGCGTGGCGGTTTGGGCGCTATGTCGTCTCGGTCCCACACCAGTCGCAGATGCTGAGAGCCATAACCTTGATGGCGGTGATGTAGTCGTCGATCGCCACGTACTCGTCGTCGGAATGCATCACGGCGGTCGAGCCCGGGCCGAAGATCACGGTCGGCGTGTTGCCGTACTGGTTCAGGAACCTGGTATCGGCCGCGCCCTGACGGCCGCTGATCGCCGGGTCGCGTCCGGTGACCTCCCGGTACGCTCTGGACACCGTTTCGGTGATCGGGTGACCGCGGGGTATTTCCGATGCCTGCGCATCGTAGCCGACGAAACGGACTTTCGGCGGGTGCAGCTTCATCCAGGGGTCTTCGGCCGCGGCGCGCGCGACCCAATCGACCAGCCGCCGCTTGACGCCTTCGTGGTCCTCGCCCGGGACCGTGGCGATGCTGCCTTTCAGAAGACAGGTGGCTGGGAAGGCGCTTGGGTAATTGCCGGCCTGGAAGCTGCCGATCGCACAGGGGATGGCGTCGATCGCGCTGGGATAGAGCGGATGCTTCACCGTGGCCACGCGTTCGGCTTCGAGCGCCGCCACCGCCTTGGCGATCTTGTAGCCGAGTTCGATGCCGCTGACGCCTTCGTAGCGCCGCTGGATGCCCGCGGCCTTGCCGCTGATCTCGATCTCGAACCAGATGCGTCCGATGCAGGCCGGCTGGATCGCCAGGTCGCTGGTTTCGCCGGAGATGCCGGCGTCGGCCTTGTAGCCGCGGATCACGGTGTCCAGCGTGCCGTGGCCGCTGACCTCCTCGTCGATGACGATGTTGATATAGACGTCGCCCTTTGGCTTGACGCCGAGCGCCGTCAGGCTGGCGACCGCCATGATGTGGCTGGCAACGCCGCTTTTCATGTCGGCGGCGCCGCGTCCATAGATGCGGCCGTCCTTGATCGCGGCGGACCACGGATTGTCGCTCCATCCTTCGCCGTTGCCGACGGGGATCACGTCGGAGTGGCCGTTCAACAGGAGCGACCTACCGCCGCCGGTGCCTTTCCAGGTGGCGACGAGATTGGGCCGCCCTTCATAGCCGCGCTCGACCGGGCGGTATCCCGGATGTTGCTTGAGCTGTTCCCAGTCGGTTTCCCACTGGTCCACGGTCAGCCCCATCCGGTTCATGTAATCGGCGAGAAAGCGCTGAACGGCAGCCTCATCGCCGGTGACGCTGGGGATTGAAACCATCTGCTGAAGGAACTTGATCGCCTTGTCGGTATCCGCCTCGATCTGGCCGAGTACGTTCCGGCGGAGGTCGGATGTCATGTCCTGTTCCTTCTGCTCGCGATTGATTCGACCAAGACGGGCCGGGAGCCATCCTCAGGAGGTTGCATCATCCTACAGTTAATCAGACCTGCCATGCAACCGCCCGCCGCCGCAGCCGGCAGCCGCCAGACTTCCTGTAGCGGTGCCGATTGAGGTAGAGCGTCGGCGGTGCGTCGGCTCAGGCGGGGACCCGGGGGAAGATTCGCAGCATGACTGTGCCAATGAAAGAGCGCTCACGCCGGCAGGCGCCCGAAAGCCGCCTGCACATGTTCAGGCGCAGCCCGATCCCGCTCTATATCCAGGTTGCAACGTTGCTGCGCAATCGCATCGCCGACGGTCATTTCCGGGCCGGACAGAAGATGCCGACGCAGGAGGAGCTGGAGCAGGAATTCGGCGTGGCGCGGGTGACCGTGCGCCAGGCCGTCGAACTGCTGGAGAAAGAAGGACTCGTCCATCGCCAGCAAGGTCGCGGCACGTTCGTCACGCCGCACATGCCGGAGCGCCGCTGGTTGCATCTGACCATCGATATCGATTCGCTCGCCCAGTCGATCAGCGGCCATGTTCCGCGTTTCCTGGCGGTGAAGAATCCGCCGCCGCTGCCGCGGCTGTTCCCCGACGACGGCAAGGCGGCGGCCGAATACCAATACCTGCTCAGCGTGCAGTTCCGGGCCGGGGAGCCCTTTGCGGTCGCCAGCGTACACGTGGAACGCGCGATCTTTGAGCGGTCTCCCGAGGATTTCCGTTCGCGCACTGCGCTGCCGCTGCTGTTGGAGCTTGAGCGCGAGAACGTCGATCATGCGCAGCTCACGGTCGTCGTCGGCAGCGCCCATCCGGACACCAGCGAGCGGCTGCGCATTCCGCTGAACGCGCCGACGGCGGAGGCGCGCTACCTGGTCCGCAACCAGCAGGGCGTGGTGACCTATGTGGCGGAGGTGGTCTATCGCGGCGACTGCGTGCGGTTCGATATCGACCTGCTGCGCAATGGCGCACGCGAAGGCGGTGGTGGCGCCGGATAAGGCTGGTCAGGCGGCTTGGCCCACAAGCTTGCGGTAGAGCTCGGGATCGGTCGCGCCCTCGCTGCCGATCAGCAGCACGGACGAATCGGGGGTGAGCTCGATCTGCCGCCGCAGGGCGGGATCCGCCGCGGTGGCGATCAGTGCGGCGAGCCCGGCCGTGGCGGATTCGCCGGCGATGATCGGTTGTTCGCTTGCGCCGCACTGGGCGAGCAGGCGCATCGCCTCGATCGCCATCGCATCGTCGATCGTCAGGAAGAACCGGGCGCCGCGGCTCAGGACACGCCATGCCTCGCTGGATACTTCGCCGCACGACAACCCCGCCATGACGGTGGAGAGATCGCCGGACGCGGGCGTGGGCTGGCCGGCCAGCGCCGATTGAAACAGGCAGTCCGCGCGCTCCGGCTCGACCACCGTCGTGATCGGCGCGGCGGTGCCCATCGCTTCCCACAGATGCGCGCACACCGCTGCTGCCAGGCCGCCGACGCCGCCCTGGACGAACACATGCGTGGGCCGCGATGCGCCATGTTCCTGAAGCTGCTGAAGCGTCTCGATGAGCATGACGGTATAGCCCTGCATCACGTCGCGGGGGACTGATTCGTAGCCGGGCCAGGACGTATCAGAAACAACGTCCCAGCCGTTCCGTTCGGCTGCCCGCGAGGCTGCCAGCACGGACTCGTCATAATTGCCGGCGATGCGCTCGATGTCCGCGCCATAGGCGCGGATCGCGTCCTCTCGTCCCTGGCTGACCTCCGCGTGCAGGAAGATCACGCAGCGGCAGCCGAAAATACGCGCACCGGCGGCGACGGAGCGTCCGTGATTGCCATCGGTCGCGCAGGTGACGGTGATCTGTTGCGTCTGTTGGCGCAGGTTGCCTTGGACCAGCTCCGGCAATCCCAGATCTCGGCCGAGGCGTTGTGCCAGCTTGTGCTGCAGCAGCCGAGCGACAGCATAGGCGCCGCCGAGTGCCTTGAAGCTGCCCAGCCCGAACCGATCCGCCTCGTCCTTGTACCACACATTCGCCACGCGGCTTGAAGCAGCGACGCGGTCGAGACGGCGCAGCGGCGTCCGCGCATAGAGCGGGCACGCGGATATCGCTGCGAACGCCGCGCCGGCGGCTTCGTGCGAAAGCACCTCCTGCAGATCGTAGGCTTGCAGACGCCGCGCTGTGGTGTTTTCGGTGATCCTGATACTCACGCGGTTTCCTCCGTCTTGCCCGTGCGGCTCGATCACGGCTGCCGGAAGTGCGGCAGTATCTCATTGGCGATGGCGGCGATCTGCTCGCGCTCATACCGGTAAGGCACCAGCACGATGCGCTGGGTGCCCACCTGCTCGTGCTGCTTAAGCTGCGCGACGCACTCTGCCGCCGTTCCCATGATGGCGCTGTCGGCGGTGGACTCGCTCCAGCCGGCAAAGTCCCACTCGGTGTGCAACCATTCCATCATCCTGTCCTGCACCGCCTGCCGGCTGGGGCCGACCATGATGGGAAGCTGGTTGCAGCTATGCAGGGTGGACGGATCCTTGCCCGCTTCCGCGGCGTAGTCGCAGACTTTCTTCCACGACCGTACGAACGAGTCCGGGGTGTAGAAATAGGTCAGCCAGCCGTCGCTTTTCTGGCCGGCGCGCTTCAGCACCGCATCGACATAGCCGCCGATCAGCAAGGTGGGGTGCGGTTTCGACCGCGGCTTCGGGAACATCACCGCCTGGCGCATGTTGTACGGTGGGATCTCGGCGGTGACCGCCGGTTCGGTCCATAGCCGGATCATGATGTCGAGGTTGCGGTCCATGATCCGGCCGCGCTGGTTGAACGGCACACCGACCGCGTCGAACTCGCGCTTGTACCAGCCGGAGGCGGCGCCGAGCTCGAAACGGCCATCAGAGAGTAGGTCGAGCGTCGCGACCTGCTTGGCCAGCAGAAGCGGATTTCGCAGTGGCAGCACCAGGACGCCGGTACCCAGCCTGATTTTGCTGGTGCGTGCGGCCACTGCCGTCAGGATCGTCAGCGCATCGACGATCGGGAAATGCGGGTCTGTGCCGAGAAGTACATGGTCCCAGACCCACAGCGACTCGAAGCCCAGCTCCTCCACCCAGACGCCGTATTCCACCAGCGCCTTCGGGTCCGGCAATTCCGGGAACCGGGTGAAGTTGCGCATGGCAATACCGATCCTGGCGGGCATGGCGGTCCTTTCGTGTTGCCCGGCGCAGACAGCCGGCCGACGAGCAGAGATCAGGCGATGTAGAGACGATCCGGGTCGAGCTGCCGCAACACGTGCAGTTCGCGCTCGGACGGCTTATCGGTGACCCGCACATCGCCGGCGATGTCGAGGACGAAACCCGTATTGGCCTGCACGTGCTCGATGCTGACGCCGGGGTGCAGCGCCTGGATCTGCATCCGCTTGGTTTCTGGATGAAAACCAAGCTCCGCCAGGTCGGTGATGATCAACTGCGGTCCGCCGGCGAGCAGTCCCGCGTCACGCCGCGTGGTGCCGCCCCGCAAATAGCCCGGGCTGGTAATGAACTCCACCTGCTCCACGAAGCGCCGCTTCTCGTGCTTCATCACCACCATGACATGCGACAGGCTGGCGATATCATTGCCGCCGCCCGTGCCGGGAAGCCGGGTTTTCGGATGATCGGGATCGCCGATGAAGGAGCTGTTGAGGTTGCCATAGCGGTCGATCTGCGCGCCGCCGAGGAAGCCGACATCGACATAGCCGCGCTGCAACAGCAGGAGCACGTCGGTGATCGGGCACACCATGTTGGCATGGCGGGTGCAGCGCTGTTCGTTGGTGGACGGCGGCAGCTCCCCGGGCACGATGAACGGGCCGATGACGCCGCCTTCAAACAGGATGGTCAGCCCCGGCGCGTGGAGGCGCTGCGCCAACGTGGCTGCCAGCAGCGGGGTGCCGACGCCGGCAAACACGATCAACCCGTCGCTTAGCGCGCGGCTCGCCATCACGGCGAGCAGCTCGGCGGTGGTATAGGTGCCGGCGGTGCAGGAGCGTTCAGGCATCATGGATGCTCCTGCCGCCGCGCGTCGCCGTCAGCAGATCCTGCAGACCCATCCGCTCCAGCGCGTGGTTCCACGACGGCGGCTCGTGAAAGAAGCGCTCCAGGTATTCCTGGCTGCCGCGTTCGGGGTCCTGCCGGGTCATTTCGGCGAACATATCCATATGCTTGAAGAACGGCTCGTACTGGCCGTAGCACTCGTGTGGCGCGCAGCCGTACGGCACTTCCACCACGGCATCGACGGTGAAGAACGGGAACTTGGTCTGGTCGGGCGTGCGGCGGATACGTTCGTTGGAGACGATCCGCTCGGTGGTCACGATCACCCGTTTCGCCGCCATCGGCAGGTCGATGTCCATGAACTGCAGCCCATCGAGCTGGGCATTGCCATAGGGATCGCAGCGCTGCACGTGTATCAGCGCGACATCGGGCGTCAGCGCCGGCACCAGCACCAGCGGCTCGCCGGTGAAGGGGCAGGTCATCGGGTGGGTCTGTGCGCTGACGCGGCTATGGACGTCCGATCCCATCATCGAGCGGATCGGCATGAACGGGATCCCCATCGCGCCGGCGCGGAAGCGCAGGCCCATGGACATGTGGCTCCATTCCTCGAACTCGGCGCGCCCGGTCTCGACCCAGTGGCGCATCACCCGCGACACACCCCAGACGATGCCCTGGCTGAACCAGCTCGTGATGATCTTGCGGCCGAGGCCGGAGGCGAAGATGATATCACCATCAGACGAAACGATACTGCGCGAGAAGGTCAGGTCCCGCCGGCCGGCGCGCACCAGCGCCCACAGCATGGCCATGGGCGTGCGCGACATCATGCACCCGCCAAGTGCGACATGGGCGCCGGGCTGGACCAGCCGGGCGGCTTCATCCAGCGACATGACTTTCTCCCGCAGGCTGCGGTCGCGCTCGGTCGTCTCCGCCCTCAACCGCTCATAGGCTGTCATGCTGCAGTCCTCGATTCCGCTCCGCTGCGCTGGCGTGCGACCGCAAGAGGCCGCCTTTCGGCCACTAACATGCTAAAGATGGTACATCAGCCTGTCCATCCTACCGCGGCGAATTTCGCTGTGCTGTTTGGAGCTTGATCTTCCGGGGGCGCGGCGGCAGAGTTTCCAACCGGTCGCCTGGATACGGAACCAAGCTGGGGTCCGGGATCGGCACAGCGGGGGGAGCCATGCAGGGCACCGGCGTCGGCGCCAGAGTTCGTCGCAAGGAGGATGATCGCCTTCTGCGCGGGCGCGGCCGGTTCGTTGCCGATATCGCGCTGGTGGGCATGCGCGAGCTGGCGTTCGTCCGCAGCCCTGTCGCCCACGCCCGCCTGCGCGGGTTCGAAATCCCCGACGCGGTGCGGCACGCCGTCTTCACCTGGGCCGACCTGGCGCAGGACGGCGTGAAGCCGATCCGCGCGGCGTCCGGCCTGCCGGGGTTCAAGGTATCCGAGCAGCCGGCGATGGCGAGCGACAAGGTGCGTTTCGTCGGCGAGCCGATTGCCGTCTGTGTCGCCGACAGCCGCGCCGAAGCCGAGGACATCGCCGCGCTGGTCAGCGCCGAATTCGACGAGCTGCCGGTGAACGTCGATATGCTCGCCGCCTGCGAGGCCGGCGCATCCCGTGTGCACGAGCACTGGAAGGATAACGTCTTTCTGGAAACCAGCGTCGGGACGCCATTCCCGGCGGTTGCCGCGGCCGCGCCGGTGAAGGTGTGCCGCACGATCCGCACCGCGCGCCAGTGCATCTTGCCGCTGGAGGGCAAGGGCGTCGTGGCGAGCTGGGACCGCCAGACCGAGCAACTGGTGCTGCAGACGGCGACGCAGATGCCGCACATTGTGCGCAGTGGATTGTCCGAGTGTCTCGGCGTGCCGCAGGACGCGATCCGCGTCATCGCGCCCGACGTCGGTGGCGGCTTCGGCTGGAAGGGGCTGCTGCAGCCGGAAGAGGTTGTGGCCGCCTGGCTTGCCATGCGGATGGATCAGCCGGTCCGCTGGATCGAGGACCGGCGGGAGCATTTGGTGGCGGCCGCCAATGCGCGCGAGCACCATTACGAGGTGACCGCCTATGCCGACGCGCGCGGCAAGCTTCTGGGCGTGGAGGCGACCGCGCATGTCGATGCCGGCGCCTATTCGATCTATCCGTTCTCGGCGTGCCTGGAAGCCGCGCAGGTCGGCAGCATCCTGCCCGGACCCTATGAGTTTTCGCATTATCACTGCCGTACCTATTCGGTGTGTACCAACAAGCCGCCGATCGTGCCCTATCGCGGGGTGGCGCGCCCGAACGTGTGTTTCGTCATCGAGCAGCTCATTGACGGCATCGCACAGGCGGTCGGACGGGAAAGCTGGGAAGTTCGGGTCGAAAACCTGGTGCCGCCCGGGAAGATGCCGTTCGACAATATCACTGGAAAGCATTTCGACAGCGGCGACTATCCGGAATCGGTGCGCCGCGCGGTGGCCGGCATCGATCTGGCGGGGGTCCGCGCCCGGCAACGGCAGAACGAGCCGGACGGGCGGCTGATCGGCGTCGGGCTGGCGACGTACTGCGAGCAGGGGGCGCACGGGACTGCAGTCTATCACGGTTGGGGCATCCCGATGGTTCCCGGCCACGAGCAGGCCCAGGCACGCATCACGCCGGACGGCGGGCTGGAACTTCGCGTCGGCGTGCAGTCGCACGGGCAGGGCATGGAAACCACGTTCGCCCAGGTCGCGCACGAAGTGCTGGGCATCCCGCTGGAGCGCATCCGGCTGATCCATGGCGATACCGGGCTGACCCCGTATTCCACCGGCACGTGGGGATCGCGCAGCATGGTCATGGCGGGCGGCGCGGTCGCCACGTCGTGCCGCATCCTGGCGCAGCGGCTGCGCCGCATCGGCGCGCATCTGCTGCAGGCATCGCCCGAGGATTCGGTGCTGGCAGGCGGGTGCGTGCGCAGCGGCGGCGCCGAAGTCTCCATCGCCGAGATCGCCCACACCTGGTACCGCGCTCCGCAGCTTCTGCCGCTGGACGTCGATCCGGCCGGGCTGGAGGTTACCGGCGGCCACAAGCCGAAAAGCGACCACGGCACGTTCTCCTACGCCACCCATGCCGCGGTGGTGGCGGTCGATCCCGAACTCGGCTTGGTGGACATAATCGACTACCTGGTGGTCGAGGACGCCGGGACGATGGTCAACCCGATGATCGTGGAGGGCCAGATCCACGGCGGCGTCGCGCAGGGCATCGGTACCGGACTCTATGAGTGCTCGCCCTATGACAATGAGGGGCAGCCGCTGGCTTCGACCTTCATGGACTACCTGGTGCCCGGATTTACCGAGGTGCCGCACATCCGGGTCGAGCACATGCATACGCCTTCGCCATATACCGAATTCGGCATGAAGGGGATTGGCGAGGGCGGGGCGATCGCGCCGGCGGCCGCGCTGTGCAATGCGATCAATGATGCGCTGCGGCCGCTCGGCGCGATCGTTTCGGACGCACCGATCACGCCGCGTCGCATCCTGGCGGCGATCGAGGCTGCCGGGGCGACGCGGTGAAGCCGGTCGACTTCGCGTATGAGCGGCCTACGTCCCTGGCCGCGGCGCTTGATCTGCTGGCGCGTGACGACTGCGCGGTGCGGGTCATGGCGGGCGCGCAATCGCTCGGCCCGATGCTGAACCTGCGGCTGGCGCAGCCCGACCTGGTGGTGGATATCACCGCGATCGCGGAGCTGACATCGGTGCGCCGAGAGAAGCAGGCTCTTGCGGTCGGCGCCTGTGTCACCCACGCGCGGCTGGAGGATGGCGCCGCGCGCGATCGTACCGGCGAAGTCCTGGCCGCAATTGCCGGTGGCATCGCTTATCGCGCGGTGCGCAATCGTGGCACGATCGGCGGCAGCCTCGCCCACGCCGATCCGTCGGCCGATTGGGTCGTTTGCGCCGCCGCGCTCGGGGCCGAGCTGCTGCTCGCCAGCAAGGCCGGGCAGCGCACCGTGGCCGCGGCGGAGTTCATGGTCGGCCCGTTCGAGACGGCGCTCCAGCCGGGCGAGGTGTTGGTTGAAGTGCGGCTGCCCTGGCTGTCGGAGCGTGCCCGCTGGGGCTACTGCAAGTTCTGCCGCAAGGCGGGGGAGTTTGCCCAGGCCAGCGCCGCGGTGCTGTGCGATCCCGCGCGTGATGTGCAGCGCTGCGTCATCGGCGCGACATCCGGCTGCCCCGTCGTGATCGACGATCCGCAATTCATGCGTGAGGGCGGGCGCAGCGAGCGTGTCACCGAGCTGTTGTCGGCGACGCCGCTGGGTGACGATCCGTTCGCGGTCCGCACCCATGCGGTGGTGCTTCGCCGCGCCCTGGAAAGGGCCGGCCTGTGAATGCCGCGCCATCCAATGCCCGATCGGTCAGCCTGACCGTCAACGGCCGGAGACTCGTCGGCGTCACCACGCCGCGCACGCATCTTGCCGATTTCCTGCGGGAACAGCAGCGGCTGACCGGAACCCATCTCGGCTGCGAGCACGGGGTCTGCGGCGCCTGCACGGTGCTGCTGGATGGCGAACCCGTCCGGTCCTGCATCACCTACGCCGTGGCCTGTGAGGGCCGGTCGGTGACCACGGTGGAGGGGCTGGCCGACGACGAGATTGGCGCCGCGTTGCGGGAGGCGTTTTCGGCGGCACACGGTTTGCAATGCGGGTTCTGCACGCCGGGGATGCTCATCTCCGCGTGGGACCTGGTGCGACGTCTGCCCGACGCGGACGACGCCCGTATCAGGCTCGAGATGAGTGGGAACCTGTGCCGCTGTACCGGCTACGTGGGCATTGTGGAGGCGATTCGGCGTGTGCTCGACGACCGCAAGGGACATCGTTAGCTGATGCCCGAGCTGACCCAGAGCTTCGTCGTTCCGTTTCCCCGTGCCGAGGTGTGGCGGGTGTTTCACGACGTGAATCTGGTGGCAGGCTGCATGCCCGGTGCGTCGCTGGAGCGGACGGACGACGGAGATCGGCTGCACGGACGGATGCGGGTCAAGCTGGGTCCGATCACCGCCGCCTTCGCCGGCGAGGCGGAGTTGCGGATGGATGACGCGGCATGGTCGGGTGCGATCCACGGCACAGGACGCGATCAGAAGAACAATTCCAGGGCGCGTGCGGATATCCGCTTCGGCCTCGTCGAACAAGATCCCGGTACGCGGGTCGATGTCACGGTGGACTTCACGCTGGC
>DATDIC010000123.1:0-4361 GCA_036521275.1 Acetobacteraceae bacterium | reverse complement strand
TCAACGCATCGCCGGATTTGCGCCAGCAGATCGAAGCCGCGCCCTGCCTGCACCCGCGCGAGGGTGTGCGTTCCTCGCCAATCGCCGGCGTCGTTCTGACCGGTGGGGATGTCGACGCGATAGCCGGGCTGCTGACGCTGCGCGAGCGGCACACTGTCACGATCTATGGCACTGATCGAATTCACCAGGTCCTCGACGCGAACCCGATCTTTGAGGTGCTGGCACGCGATGTGGTCGCACGGCAACGCATTGCAGTCGACATGCCAACAGCGTTGATGCTGCCGGAAGGCTCGCCGAGCGGTCTTGCTGTGGAGCTATTCGCGGTTCCGGGAAAAGTACCGCTCTATTTGGAGGATGCCACCATTGCGCCGTCCATTGTCGAGGGTGAAGAAACCGTCGGAGCCGTGATCAGCGACGGCGACCATATGTTTTATTTCATTCCCGGTTGCGCCGGAATGACGGACGCGCTGGCCCGACGGCTGGCGGGCGCGGACATGGTGGTGTTCGATGGCACGCTTTGGACGGATGACGAGATGCTGCGCGCGGGCCTTAGCGGAAAGACCGGCCTGCGCATGGGCCACATGAGCGTCAGCGGGCCGAACGGCACGCTCGCCGCCTTCAGCAAACTTGAAATTCGGCGCAAGATCCTGCTGCACATCAACAACTCCAACCCGATCCTGCTGGATGATTCGCCTGAGCGGAAGGCGGTCGAGGCGGCAGGCTGGGAAGTCGCGTACGACGGAATGGAGATCCAGTTATGAGCGCCCACGTGCTGTCGCCGGACGAACTCGAAGCTGCATTGCGCCAGATCGGTGCCGAGCGGTATCACTCGCAACATCCGTTCCACAAACTGATGTATCAGGGAAAGCTCAATCGTGGACAGCTTCAGGCCTGGGCGCTCAACCGCTACTATTACCAGTGCCGCATTCCGGCCAAGGACGCGACACTGATCGCGCGGCTGCCGACACCGGAACTGCGCCGCGCCTGGCGGCGGCGGTTGCATGACCATGACGGCGACGAGCCAAACACCGGCGGCATCGCACGGTGGCTTCGGCTGACAGATGGGCTGGGGCTCGATCGGGAGTACGTTGTTTCCACCGCGGGTTTGCTGCCGATCACCCGGTTCGCCGTCGATGCGTATGTGGACCTGGTGCGAGACCGGTCGATACTGGAAGGCATTGCGTCGTGCCTGACGGAATTGTTTTCGCCGACGATCATTGCCGAACGTGTTGGCGGGATGCTGGCGAACTACGATTTCATCACGGCGGATACGCTGGACTATTTCAAGCCACGTTTGGACCAGGCGCCGATGGATGCCGAATTTGCACTGGCGTACGTCAAGCAGCATGCATGCACGTCGGAACAGCAACAGGCGGTGCTGGCGGTGTTGCGCACCAAGTGCGATATCCTGTGGGCGATGCTCGATGCGCTGCATCTGGCCTATGTAGAACCGCGGTTGATACCACCGGGTGCGTTCGTGCCCAGCGAGGGGTGAAATTCGATCTCCTTTAATGGAGAAGCTGAAGCTCCATGGAGATCGAACCGAAGAGCCTTGCTGCGGGCCCCTATCCGACATTCTCCAGCAAGGAGAGCGGGAGAGATGATCTTGGCGTCAGATTGATCCCGTCGGACCACGACGTTTCTGTGCAACGGTGATTTCGTGCAGCACCCGCGTGGGCCGCTCCCCAAGTTGCAGAATGCGGTCGGCAAGAGCGGCGGCCTCGGCATGGTCGTGGGTAACCAGCAGCGCCGCGGTGGGACGTGCCCGCCATGCGTTCAATACCAGCTCTCGGCTTCGCGCGGCCATCGCCGGGTCGAGCGAGACGAACGGCTCGTCTAACAGAACGAGTTGGGGGTCGATCGCGAGTGCGCGCGCGATCGCCACCCGCCGCGCCATGCCGAGCGACAGTGTTGCCGGGAATACGTTGCTGAATGGTGTGAGATCCAGCGCATGCAGCAGGGCGTCGGCCAGCTCCGGATTTGCTGTCTGCTGCGCCAGCAGCAGGTTCTGCCGCACAGTGCGCCAGGGCAGCAGGCGCGGCTCCTGGAACACGGTGCCGATGCGCGGTACCACCGCACCACACCAATCGATGGTTCCGCGAAAATCGGTGTCCAGGCCGCCGATGATCCGCAGGAGGGTCGTTTTGCCGCAGCCGGACGGTCCGACCAGCGCGACGATTTCGCGCCCACCCAGCGCGATATCGATCTGGCCCAGCACCGGCAGTTCGCCGAGACCCTCGTTGAAGGATTTGCCCTCGATGTGCAGCCGAAGGATCAGCTCCGCCATCGCGTCGCCCAGCGCTCCATCGGCTGCAGAACGGCCCATTCGATCATTTGCACGACCAGGATGAAGGCGAACGTGTAGGCCAGGATCAGCTTCACGTCGAACAACTGGAAAAAGATCTGGATCTCGAAGCCAACGCCGTTGCTGCGGCCGAGCAATTCGACCACCAGCACGATCTTCCAGATCAGCGCGAGGCCGGACCGGGACGCGGCGAAGAAGTACGGCGCAAGCTGCGGCAGGGTGACGTGCCGCAGCTTGCGCCAACGTGACATGTGGAAGCTTTCCGCCATTTCCGCGAGCGCCGGATCCAGCGCCCGGGCACCCTCGCGCAGAGTGACCGCCGTGGTCGGTAGCTTGTTCAGCGCCACCGCGGCGATCGCGGCGATTTCGTTCAAGCCGAACCAGACGTACAGCAAGACGATTACGACGAGCGCAGGCAGGTTCAGCAGTACCGTCACCGCGCTGTCCAGCAACAGATCGAGCTGCCGCCAGCGCCCCATGGCGATCCCGAGCGCGCTGCCCAGCAACATCGAAATCGTGAAGGCGGCGGCGACGCGACCAAGGGTGATCGCGAGATTCCACGGCAGCGCCCCGGAGATGGTCTGCTGCAGCATGGCGCCCAGCACGGAAGTGACCGTCGGCAGCAGTCGGCTATCGGCGAGGCGGGCGGCGATCTGCCAGGCGAGCAGAAACACCAGCACGGAGCCCATGCGCGTCGCTGCTTCCCATCCGCGGCGTGACAGGCGCGTGCTTACCAAGTGACCGGCCAGAATGTTCCCGGTGGCACGGCGGCAATCGGTCCAATGAGATCCACACCGCCGATTTTCGCCAAAAGCTCGAAGAGCTGAATGCCGGCTCGGCGTTCCGGTTCGCCCCAGCGCACGGGAATGCCGCGGCGGTACCAGTCGCGCAGTCGTTCAAGCTCGCTATCGTTCGCTGCGCCGGTGAGCGGCTTCAGGCGTTGCCACTCGGCATCCGACGTCGCCAGAATGCTGCGCGCCTGGCGTGAGGCAGCGATGAATCCATTGATCAGCGCAGGGTTCTGCTCGGCCCAATGCTGTGCGAACGTGTAGCCGATATACGGCACGCCAGTGGCGATCCCCAGCGCGCTGACCGCGTCTTCCACGGCCAGGATGCGGCGCGCGCCGGCGGCCTCGGCCTTTGCCGCATAGGGCCAGTAGGTCAACAGTGCATCGAGCCGTCCGGCCTTCATCTGCTCTGCGAGCAAAGGCGGTGGCCCGAAGCTCTTGTCCGTTCGTGCATCGATATCGATTTTGTCGTGCTGCGAGGCGTAGGCCCGCAGAATGAGCCAGCTCTTATCGAGCGGGCTGCCGGCGATGCCGAGCCTATGTCCTACCAGATCCGGCACGCTGCGGACCGGCGAGTTGGCCGGTGCGATCAACGCTCCCACTGCGTTTGAAAATGGGATGAAGGTCCAATCTGCTCCGGCTCCGCGCTGGCGCGCGACCCACAGCCAGTCGATCACGATCATGTCGACCTGGCCGGCTTGCAGGGCGACCTGGGTGGCCTGGGCGGTGGCGAACTCCGTGGGCTCGAGCGCAATATTCGCCGCCGCGTCCAGCGCGTGGTGGCGAATGACGTCGACTTCCCATGACACGGTTCCGAAGCGCAGTACACCGACACGGATTCGCGGCATCGGTGCGCCGCGCAACGGCGAGGCCGCGGCCGAGAGGGCCGCGCCGAGCAATATGCGTCGTGCAATGCGCAAGGGTTTTCCTCCCCAAGCTTGCGCGATTATCCCCGTACCGCGCCCTGCCCTGTCAATGCAGGAAGCTCAGGCAGCCGGGCGCCCACAGCGATATCGGATGCCAGCCGAGGCCGCAACATGGTCAGGCGTGTCGAAGCAGTGCGTCCGGCTCATTCCTGGGCGCAGCGGCCCGACATTTGCTTGTCGATGGAAAACACGCCGCCTGTTTTGATCGCGACACTTTTCACGATGCAAGTTCGCCCGGTTTTATCCGTGAACTTGACGTCGTAGCGTCCGGACTGAATGCCGGTGATGCGCAATCGCTCGTCGAAGTCCACGCTGCCGTCCGGATCGTTTTTGCACTGATCG
>DATDIC010000122.1:0-5203 GCA_036521275.1 Acetobacteraceae bacterium | reverse complement strand
GACGGCCCGCGCTCGGTCTGGAACAGTCGACGACCAGTACGCACACCCGCCGACCTGAACGGGATGAAGCTGCGCGTCATGGAAGGCCCGATCATGGTCGACACGTTCAAGGACCTGGGCGCGATCCCGACGCCGATGGCGTATCCGGAAGTTTACATGGCCGCCAAGCAAGGCGTGATCGACGGCGCCGAAACGCCGCCCAATGGCCTGATCACCGGGAAAGTGCCGGAGATTGCGAAATATTATAGCCTGACGCGCCATTTCTCGATTCCGTCCGGAATCGCGGCGAACGCGAAATGGTTCGAGGGACTGCCGCCAGCCGATCAGAGCGGGATGCACGCGGCCGCCACGGAAGCCCTGGCTTGGTACGACAGCGCCTATGACGAAGATAACAAACAAGCCCTGGCCGAGGCACAGAAGCTCGGAATGCAGGTCAACGACGTTGTGGACCTGGACCAGTTCCGCAAGGCAGTGCAGCCGGTCTATAAGAAATACGCCGATCGCGTCGGCGGAATGGCGCTGATCCAGGCGGTCATCGACACGAAGTAACCCCGCCATGCGCCGCGTGCTGGCGATTGTCGACGCAGCGATCATGGGCCTGGTCGTGGTGCTCTGGGCGGCGTTCTTTCTATGCGTCGTCGCACAGGTGTTCGTGCGCTACGTGCTGCAATTGCCGCTGCCATGGACCGACGAAGTGGCGCGCTACGCCTTCGTCTGGTCGAGCTTTCTTTCGGCAAGCGTGATCCTGGGCCGCGGCCAGCACTTTTCGATCGACGTCGTGGTGGGACATCTGCCGCGCATTGCAGCATGGATCATCGAGCTGATCGGCACGGCTCTGTGCCTGGCTTTCACGCTGATCCTCATGCAAAAAAGTGCCGCCTGGGCCTGGCGCCTGTCCTATGCCCGCTCGTCCGTGCTGGAGTTGCCGCTCGGGGTCGTTTACGCGGTGCTGCCTTTTTCGGCCGGTTACATGAGCATCCATCTAGCCGGCCGGCTGGTCGGCCTGCTCGATCGCGGCGCCGGCGGGAGGCGCCCCTCATGGTAACGGGCGTGCTGTTCGGCAGCATGTTCCTGCTGATGTTGATGGACGTGCCCATCGTCTTCGCCATGGGCGTGGCTGCCGCGGCCGGATTGTTGATGTTGCCGCATGTCGGGCTTGAAGTCATTGCGCAGCGCATGTTCTTCGGCCTGGACTCGTTTGTGATCCTGGCGGTGCCGCTGTTTCTGTTCCTCGGCGAATTGATGGAAGCCGCAAAGATCACCGACCGTCTGGCCGAACTCGCCGAGGCCGTGGTCGGACATTTGCCCGGGGGGATGGGACACGCGGCGATCGTCACCAACATGATCATGGCGGGCATATCCGGATCGGGAACCGCCGATGCCGCTGCAACCGCGACGGTGTTGGTGCCGGCCATGACCAAGACGGGATATCCAACGGCATTTGCGGCTGCGCTGGTCGGGGCGGCGGCAACGATCGGGCCGGTGATTCCTCCCAGCATCATCATGGTGATCTACGCTTCGATCGCGAATGTCTCAGTCGGGCGCTTGTTCCTTGGCGGCATCATCCCTGGCCTGCTGATGGGCGGATGGCTGATGGTGCTGACGGGTTTGTTTGCGCGCCGCATGAAGCTGCCGCGCGGGCCTTATGTGGGGCTCGTGGGAATGGCGCGGGCGACTCGCCGGGCGGCGCTTGTACTGGTCACGCCATTCATCGTGGTGGCGGGCATCGTTGGCGGCGTTTTCACGCCGACCGAATCGGCGGCGATTGCCGGCGTGTACGCGCTGCTGCTGGGATTGGTGGTTTATCACACGGTGCGACCGTCCGGCCTGCCCGAGATCGTGCGGCGAACCGCCTGGACCACCGGCAAGGTGATGTTCGTGCTGTCCACCGCATCGATCCTATCCTGGGTGCTGGCGCGCGCAGACGTGCCCGCGCAGCTTGCGCGCATGCCGTTCCTCAGCGACACGGAGCATCCTTGGGTCCTGCTGCTATCGCTCAACGCGCTGTTGCTGACGTTCGGCGCGGTGATCGAGGCGATTCCGGCGCTCGTCATCATCACCCCGATGATCCTGCCGCTGGCGATCAAGGCGGGCATCGACCCCGTCCAGCTTGGCGTGGTGATGACGGTCAATCTCAGCATCGGCCTGATCATACCGCCTGTGGGGTCCATCGTTTTCGTGATGTGCGGACTGAGCCGGATCAATATCATGGAGTTCGCCCGTGAAGTCGCCCCCTTCATCGTGGCGCTGATCGTACCGCTGTTGCTGGCAACTTATGTTCCGCCGCTTGTCTTGTTCATACCGACAGCGCTGATGGGGCCGGGATAGGGCGCCGGGGCTCCAGCCGGCGAGCGAACTGCCGTCTACGGAATCGGCGCTTCGGGTACCCGCATTTCCCCCGGCTGCAAATAGAGATCGTACTCCAGCGTATACCACTCCCCCCTCACATCCTCCGCCGGCGGCTCACCCCTCTCATGCCGCTCAAATCGCCCAATCAGCGACCGCACCACGCTGAACGTGACGTCGCTCTCCAGATGCGGATCATCATCCGGAAAAACTTGCGTAATCAGCGTCTGGAATCCCGGATGCGTCACCATGAAATGGAAGTGCGCCGGCCGGAACGGATGCCGGTTCGTCGCCCGCAGCAAGCGCCCCACCGGCCCATCCACCGGGACCGGATACCCCGCCGGCTTCACCGTCCGGAACGCGTACCGCCCATCCTTGTCCGTCCTGAACACCCCGCGCAGATTATACTCCGCCTGCTCCGCATCCTGGTTTTCATAGAAACCGACCGGCGACGCATGCCACACATCCACCAGCGCCCCCTTTATCGGCGCCCCGTCCGCGTCCATCACCCGCCCGGACACGAACACCGCCGGCCCCGGCGTCGGCGAATACGCAATCGACTCTCCGTTTTCCCGCCACGGCGCATTCTTCCGCCAGAACGGCCCCAGCAGCGCCGGATCTGTCCGATGCGCCCCGATCTTGTTGTTCAGCAGCGTCGCCAGTGTGGAAATCCCCAGAGTGTCCGCCGCGATGATCGTTTCATTCCGATCTGCCCCGGTATGCCTCCCCAGCTCGGCCACAAAACGCAGCCCGGCGTAATACTCCTCCTCTGTGGGCCGCACCTCGCGCAGGAACGCGTGCAGATGGCGCACCAGGCTCGTCATCACCTCCCGCACGCGGGCGTTCGGCGTGCCGGCCAGCGCGGCCAGCACTGCCTCCGTCACTTGCGCTTCGTTATCCAGGATCACGTGCGCCGCCCATGCCGCACATTGGCACTCTGCTGCGGGATGCCGGTCTGCTCGTAGCAGACCTTGGCAAAAGCCGCGACGCCGGCGCGGATGGTTTCCTTCGACGGCAACGCGAAGCACAGCCGCAGATGCGACTTCGACGCCTCCGGATCGATCGCCCATTCCGGCCCGGGATTGAACGCGATCCCCGCCTCCGTCGCCGGCTTCACCAAGGTCCGCACGTCCACGCTATCAGGCAGCTTCATCCACAGGAAAATCCCGCCGCGCGGCCGCCACGTCTCCACCGAGGTGCCGAACTCCCGCTCCAGCGCATCCTGCATCGTATCCAGCTTCCCGCGCAGCTCTGCCGAAAGCCCGGTCACGTGCCCGCCGAAATGGTGCGAGAAATATTCGGCCACAATCATCTGATCCAGCGCGCCGGTGCCGCTATCGCCCTTGTTGGCGATCATGTGGCGCAGCAGCTTCCACTGCGCCAGCGCGTACCCCACGCGCAGCGCCGGTGCCAGCGACTTCGAGAACGACCCGATATGCACCACCTGGTCCGGCGCCAGCGCATACAGCGCCGGCGGCGCATCCACGTCTTTCCATAGCAGGTCGGCGTAGCATTCATCCTCGAACACCGGCACGCCGTATTGGCGCGTCAGTTTCAACAGCTCGCGCCGCCGTTCCAGCGGCAGGATGGAGCCGGTCGGGTTCTGAATCGTCGGGATCGTGTAGAGAAACGCCGGCGTGACCCCCTTCCCTTTCAGCTCCTCCAGAATCCGGCCCAGCGCGTCGATCCGGATGCCGTCCTCGTCCAGCGGCAGCGCCACCAGCTTGGCACCCAGCTTCTTGAACCGGTTGATCGCACCGGCGTAACAGAACTCCTCCAGCAGAACCGTATCACCCGGCCGGATCAGCAGCCGGCTGACGACGTCGATCCCCTGGCCCGACCCGGTCGTGATCAGCACGTCGTCGGCGCTGCACGCCACGCCACGCCGTTCATGCGCCTTGCGGGCGACGAACTCGCGCAATCCCGGAAACCCCTGCGGCCCCTGCCCGAGATTGTACATCGCCAGCTTCTGCCCTTCCCGGCGAAGCACGGAAGCGGTCGCCTCGATCAGCCCTTCGATCGGGATCAGTGTGGGGTCGTTATGCCCACCCACGAAATTGTACTGCGGAAATCCGGCAAATTTCCCCGCCGGCTCCGCCAGTCCGCTGGCCAGCCGGCTGGTGATGTCGAACCCGTCCATCGCGCGTTCCTCCTGTGCTGGCGCCATGCTGTGCACTGGCGCCAGCCAAGCGCAAGGGTTCCGCTCGACTATGACAGCGTGAACCACAATTCGCGGATGTGACCGTCGCTGCTGCGATAGACGATGTGCTCCGTACTATCGGCGCTCCAGGTGTAACCGAACGGATTCCCCACAGCAGCGGGCGCACCTGCCGCATCCGTAAGATCGTTGTGATTCCATGCGCCGTTGTACCACAATTCCTGAATGTGGCCGTTACTGCCGCGATACACCACGTGTTCGGTGCTATCGATGCTCCACGTATAGCCTGCCGGATCGCCCAGCGCCGCCGGGGCGCCGGTGACGATACTGAGATCGCTGTGATTCCACGCGCTGTTGTACCACAATTCGTGGATGTGGCCGTCAATCCCGCGACACACCACGTGTTGCGTGCTATCGACGTTCCAGGTGTAGCCCGCCGGATCGCCCGCTGCGGCAGGGGCACCCGTCGCATTCGTCAGGTCGTTATGATTCCAGCCGCCATTGTACCACAGTTCGTGAATATGGCCGTCAGTGCCACGATAGACGACGTGCTCGGTGCTATCGACGCTCCAGGTGTAGCCCGCCGGATCACCCGCGGCGGCAGGGGCGCCCGTCGCATTCGTCAGGTCGTTGTGGTTCCAGGTACCGGTACGGAACCACAATTCGTGAATGTGGCCGTCGGTGCCACGATAGACGACG
>DATDIC010000121.1:0-2547 GCA_036521275.1 Acetobacteraceae bacterium | reverse complement strand
CGATTGGGCTACCTTAGCCGCGAGGCGGCGTTACGGGATTATGGGATGGACGTGGGAACCTGACGTTCGGGGCAAGCCGACGATCGCTCGCAGCACTCCATGGGTATCCAACAGAACTCGCTCATCCTACCATTTCTCGATATCCGACTTGCACCGGTGGCGCTGATTGATGGCGTTTGAACGCCGCCCGCGCAAGCTGGTGTCGCCGAGGTTGAGGCGGGTCCGGGTTCCCGTTACTTTCGCGTCTCAAGGCCAGCCCGTGCCGACAACCAGAGGAACCGTCCGCTTGCCGATCTTGTCGAGCCCCCGGTGCCGCGCCTGCGGCCACCGCGCAGAGCGTGACGCGCCTGGCCCGCGATGAAGCCACGCCATAACGCCGTTGCCGCCGCAGTCGTACCGCTGCCGCGGCGCGGTTTCATCGCGGCCATGGTGCGACTGAGCAGGATCGGGCCGTTCCAGGTACGCAGCTTCCGCTTCCAGTGGCCAGCCGACCTGCTGACGTCCTGGGGTTTCGAAATGGAGAACCTGATCCTGGGCTGGTATGTGCTCGCCCAGACCGGTTCGGTTCTGCTCCTCACCCTGTTCGGATCGCTGCAATACATCGGCACGCTGATCGCACCGCTGATCGGCATGGCCGGTGACCGCATAGGGCACCGCGTCGTGCTGTGCGCCATGCGAGCGTATTACGCCGTGCTTGCCTTCGCGGTGATGGCGTTGGCCTTCGGCGGCGTGCTGCGCCCCGAGTTCGTCATCATCCTCGCGGGGCTGTCCGGACTGGTCCGCATGTCGGACCTTGCGATGCGCAACGCCCTGGTGGCCGAGACGGTCCCTGTCGAGCGCTTCGTCAGCGCCATGGGCGCCGAGCGCATGACCTCGGATTCTGCTCGCGCCATGGCCCCGCTGGCCGGCGCCGGCCTGATCGCGGCCGTCGGCATGGGCCGCGCCTATCTGGCGATCGTCACGGTGTACATACTCGGCTTTCTGCTGACGCGCGGCATCGGCGGCACGCGCGGCGTGCATGTTTCGACCGGCGCCGGCAGCTCGGTGTGGCGGGACTTGCGCCAGGGCGTGGCCTATGTCTGGGATTCCCCCACGTCGCTCGCCGCGGTGTGCCTTGCATTTCTGGTCAACACGACGGCGTTTCCGTTCACCAGCGGCCTGCTGCCCTACGTTGCCAGGGACATCTATCACATCGATGAGGCCGGCCTCGGCAGTCTGATCTCCGCCTTTGCCATCGGCTCGCTGGTCGGCTCGTTCGTCGTGAGCCTGGCCAGCCGCGTATTGCGGCCGGGTCGCATGATGATCGTGTTTGCCGTCGCGTGGTACTGCGTCCTGCTGGTGTGGGGCTTCATTCCGGGCGCGTCGGGCGGCCGGCTCGCTCTTCTGATCGCCGGTTTTGCCCAGAGCCTCAGCTTGGTTCCGATGTCGGTTATGCTGCTGCACGGCGCCGGCGAGTTCCGGGGCCGCGTCATGGGCCTGCGCATGATGGCGATCTACGGCTTGCCGTTCGGGCTGATGGCTGCGGGTGGCCTGATCGGTCGCATCGGCTTTCCCGCCACCACGACGCTCTACGCTGCGATCGGCATCGCCGCGACCTTGGTTGTGGCGTGGTACTGGAGACGTGCACTGTGGGCGAACGAGTCACCGGCGAATGCCGGATAGTGATCAGGTCACGTCCTGCACTAGTGACTTGGGCCGGCAAATTACCTGTGGTCCTGATCGCCGAGCAGTCAGCGCGACGCCGCTTAGAGCAAGATATCTTCAGGTTGACGTGGCAGCTGAACCGCCCGCCGGACGATATCGCGGCTCCGCCTGGGGCCCGAGTCAACCTGAAGAGACCGTGCTCTCACCCGACCCTCCTTTCCTTTTACGTTCATCACCGACGCAACGTCGCGCTCGGCTCCCTCGGCAAACCTGGGACCGTCGAGGCGAACATGCCTGGCCTACGTCTCCCGCCTGCTGCCCGAGCATAGGATCTGTATCACCCGGCTCGGCTGTCGCCATCCTGCTTGAACGGCTACCGCAGCGTGGGACAGGGGTGCGTTAGAATATCCCGAAGTGGAACGACAGCTTGGGATATTCGCCTGTCGCACACGGGAATATCGACGTCGCGTTCAATCTGGTCTGATTCGAACCTGTTCAGTGTTCATCTCTATTGCTCCCTCACCGAGATACGCCGCCCTTACGCGCGGATCGCCAACGACCTCCCGTGCCGGTCCTTCCAATATCATGCGACCAAGTTCCAGCACCACCGCCTTATCGGAAATCTCCAGTGCCCGCTTCGTATTCTGCTCCACCAGCATCAGAGTGATGCCGGAGTCCCGGATCGCCAGCACGGTCTGAAACACGCTCTCCTGGTTGCGCGGCGACAGCCCCAGCGACGGTTCGTCCAGCAGCAGCAATCGTGGCCGCGCTTCCAGCACCATCGCCATTTCGAGTATCTGCTGCTCCCCACCGCTCAGATTGCCGGCGAGCACACCCAGCCGTGTTCCCAATACCGGGAATTGCTCCAGCACGCGCTCCCGCGCGGCCCTGCGCGCTGCCTTG
>DATDIC010000120.1:0-2229 GCA_036521275.1 Acetobacteraceae bacterium | reverse complement strand
CGCCGCGCCGTGGCCGGCCGACGGCGGCATTCGCGCGCCGCCGCTGCGGTTGATCTCCTGGCGGCCGCGCCGCTGGTTTCGGCCACCTCGCTCGCCGCCGGCCTCGGCATGGCGGTGAAGAACGCCACCCAGTTGCTCGATGACTTCTGTGCCGCCGGGATTGCCGTCGAGGTGACGCACCGGGCCAAACGCCGTCTGTTCGGGCTGACCGGCCTCGCGCCGTTGCGCGATGTAGTGCGCCCGCCGTACCGGCCGGAACCGGGCCGTGGCCGCGGCCGACCGGGACTCACGCCGTCCCCTGATGGCGCGCTGCCACCGCTGCCCTCGGCCCCGCTGACGCCGTTCGATCGTCGGCAGTTCGACTACAGCGACCTCGCGCACTGGATGACCCAGATGGAGCAGACCATCCGCCACGTGCGGCGCAGCCTTGGCGCTCTGATGTCCCCCGTCCGCTTGTCACCGGAGCCCGACGAATAGCACGGGTGGGCGCACTCCCGCGCCGAGCTGGGATTGCGCCGGCGGGCCCGCGACGGATGAACCCGCCCACGATACCCGACCGTACAACCGTACAACTGTGTCGCGCATCGCGTACTGGAACGCTTCAGGCTAGACATCGGCGGCCTGCCACGCGCGCGCATACGGCCAACGTGGCGGTCCTGACCGGCTGCTTCGGCCAAACTGCCTTATGGCTGCCCGCAGAGGTCTTCGTGCATTGGCCGCCGAAGGGGGATAGGCATCCGCCATGAGAGTGGTTTTGATTGTTGCCGTACTGCTCCTCGTGGCAGTGAGCGGGGCCATCTTGGTACCCGCCGCCGAGCCCATCAGGCCCTACCTGTCGGAAGCCACGCTGGCGCTCGCGATTCTGGTTTTGATCGGGGTGTTCTTGCAGCCACGCCAAAAAACGCCGCCACGAAAAACTTGTGGTCGAGCCGGTTCGTCCAGCAACAATCCAACCTGAAGCGAGCCGCGCGAACGCGGAAATCGTCCACTTCCTGGCAATGCTCCAGGAAAGGGGGCGGTTGGTCGATTTCCTGATGGACGATATCAATCCCTATAGCGATGCCCAGGTCGGGGCAGCCGCCCGGATCGTTCACGCCGGATGCAGAGGCATCCTGCAGGAACATTTTAGCATCAACCCAGTAAGCACAGAGCAAGAAGGATCGATGGTACAGGTTCCAGCCGGGTATTCAGCCGACGAGTATCGGTTGGTCGGCAAGATCGCCGGACCTGCGCCGTTCTCCGGGGTGCTTGTCCATCGCGGCTGGAAGACGGATATGGTGAAATTGCCGCAGTTGCTGCGCGGCACTCCCGACCAGCTACCCGCCATCGCCCCAGCGGAGGTGGAAGTGAAATGAAGGCCGCGGCTTGGCAGAAGCCCAACAAGCCCAATCATCGCGACGCACATTAGCCAGGACTCCACGTTCCATGAAGGCTCGCTTCAGTCTCGGGATTGACCTCGGCACGAGCAACTGCGCGATGGCGCTGACTGATCTGGAAACCGATCGGACCGAAGTTTTGCCGATTCCGCAGATCTTGGCAGCCAACCAGTTGGGCGAAAAGCTGACACTGGCTTCCGCGTTGTACCTGCCGCAACCGGAGGAATTCCGACTGGGGGCATTCCCGCTGCCGTGGAACGTTGGCGAGGAGCCGGGGATCGTTGGCCAGTTCGCCCGCGACCATGGCGCCCTCGTGCCCGACCGCGTGGCGAGCTCCGCCAAGTCCTGGCTGTCCAACCCGCACATCGATCCGAAGCAGCGCACGCTGCCCTGGCGGTCCGATAGTGCGGAGGAAAAACTTTCGCCGTTTGATGCCACGCGCCGCTACCTGCAACACCTCAAAGACGCGTTCCTCCACACCGTGCACGCCCAGGGCAGGCCGTGGGACCTTGACGATGGGCAGATCGTCGTGACGGTCCCCGCCTCCTTTGACGAGGTCGCGCGAAGCCTGACGGCCGAAGCCGCCGCGGCCGCTGGACTAGGCAACGTCACGTTGCTGGAGGAACCGCAGGCTGCCTTCTACGCCTGGACCGCGCGGGCTGGCCGGCAATGGCGCGATGCGGTGGCACCTGGCGACCTCATCCTGGTATGCGACGTCGGCGGCGGCACCGCCGACTTCAGCCTGATCGCGGTGACCGACGTTGCCGGCAACCTGGAGCTGGAGCGCATCAGCGTCGGCGAACACATCTTGCTCGGCGGCGACAATATGGATCTCGCGCTCGCCTACATGCTG
>DATDIC010000119.1:0-2356 GCA_036521275.1 Acetobacteraceae bacterium | reverse complement strand
GCGGCGGCCGGAAACCTCGCGGAACGGCGCCTGTCCCGTGGCATGCTGGCACCGGCGCTATGAGCTTCGATCCGCACTTGCTGGTGCAATACGGGCCGGAGCTGCTGTCGGGGCTGGGGCTGACGATCGAAATATGGATCGCCGGCTCGGCCATCAGCATTGTTGTCGGCGCAATCCTTGGCACGCTGCTCACGTTCGGCCCGCGGCGCGTGCGCGTCGCGATTCGCTGCTATGTGGAACTGTTCCGCGGCACACCCCTGCTGGTGCAGCTTTTCCTGCTCTACTATGGCGGCCCGCAGATCGGCATCACAATGAGCGCGATGGCCGCCGGGCTGCTCGGTCTCGGGCTGTACGGGGGCGCGTATTTTGCCGAGCTGTTCCGAGCTGGGCTTACCAGTGTGCCCGCGGGACAGATCCAGGCGGCACGGGCCTTCGGCTATTCGACCAAGCATACGCTTGTTCATGTCGTCATGCCGCAGGCGCTCGTGCTGATGGTGCCGCCCTCGATCAACCTGCTCATCATCATTCTCAAGGATACGGCGATCCTGTCCATCATCACGATCCCCGAGCTGACGTTTCAGGTCACTGGCATGACGCTGGAGACGTTTGCCTTCATCGAGCCTTATCTGGCGCTGGCGCTCGGCTACTGGTTGCTGGTGGAATTGACGGCCTGGCTGGGTCATGCGGCCGAGCGGCGGCTGTCGCGTCACATGACGGGTCTCGCATGAACGACGGGCGGGATCGGCGTCCGATCATTGCCGCGGACAATCTGTCCAAGTGGTATGGGACTCACCAGGTTCTCAAGTCGATCTCGCTGGCGGTCCATCCGTCCGAGGTGGTGTGCGTCATCGGTCCGTCCGGTTCGGGAAAAAGCACCCTGCTGCGCTGCCTGAATTTTCTGGAGGATTATGGCGAGGGCACGGTGCTGGTGAACGGTGAGCTGCTCGGCTATCGCGCCATGGCGGACGGCAGGCGCGTGCCGGACTCGCCTGCCCGCATCAATCGTCTGCGGCGCGGCATAGCCATGGTGTTCCAGCAGTTCAATCTGTGGCCGCATCTGACGGTGCTGGAAAACGTGACGCAGCCGCTGATCCTGGTGCAGCGAAAGAGCCGCGAAGAAGCGGAGCGAACGGGGCGCGCCATGCTCGCCAAGGTCGGACTTTCGGACAAGCTGTCGGCTTATCCAGGCCAGCTCTCCGGCGGGCAGCAGCAGCGTGTCGGGATCGCCCGCGCGCTGGCGATCGATCCGTCCGTCATCCTGTTCGACGAGCCAACCTCCTCGCTGGATCCGGAGCTGGTGGGCGAGGTGCTTCAGGTCATCCGGTCTCTCGCTGCTGAAGGCATGACGATGGTTGTGGTTACGCACGAAATGGGATTTGCCGCACAGGTGGCCAGCCGCGTGGTGTTCATCGATCACGGCGCGATCGTCGAAGAAGGCCCGCCGGAGACCTTGTTCCGCGCCCCGCGCAGCGAACGCCTGCGCCAGTTCCTGCAGACCTGGATCGAACGCAACGCGCTGTTCCCGGTCGCCGGACGCAACCAGGCCGAGATCGTCGCATCATGAGCAGTTCGAATCTGCACAAGCTGCTGAGCCCGCGTTCCATCGCGGTGGTGGGGGCATCGGAACGGTCGGATGCGATCGGCTCGCGCGTGATCAACAACCTGCGCGCGATGGGATTCTCCGGCCCGATCTACCCGGTGAACCCGCGCTACACCGAAGTCTGCGGTCTGCCGTGCCATGCTTCCTTGTCATCTCTGCCGGAGCAGGTCGATGCCGCCTTCCTGGGCGTGCCGGCACGGAACGGGCCGGATCTGCTGGAGCAGGCGGCGGATGCCGGCATTCAGGCGGTCTTCGTCAACGCCAACGGCTATGCCGACGGTGACGAGGAGGGAAGGGAGCTGCAGCGTCGCCTGACCGCGATCGCCCGGCAGCGCAACGTTGCTGTTGCCGGCCCGAACAATCTTGGCCTGGTCAACGTGCTCGACCGCAAGGCGATGTGGACTCCGCGTTATTTCTCCGCGATCGCGCCAGGACCGGTCGCGGTGATTTCGCAGAGCGGATCGGTGGCGCTGATCCTGAGCGAGGACGAACGCAAGCTCGGCTTCTCCTACCTGGTGACCACCGGCAACGAGGCGATGGTGACCGTGGCCGATTACCTGCAGCACGTCGCAACCGATGACCGCGTCGGCGTCATCCTGCTGTTCCTGGAAACCGTCCGCGACCCGGCGCTGTTCGCACAGGCCGCCCGGACGGCATTGGCGAGCGGCAAGCGCATCGTGGCACTGAAGCTCGGGCGCAGCGAAATCGGTCGCACGCTCGTACAAGCCCACACCGGCAGCCTGGCCGGGGAGCATC
>DATDIC010000118.1:0-2065 GCA_036521275.1 Acetobacteraceae bacterium | reverse complement strand
GCGGTACGCGACATTTCGGAGGAGATCGCTGCCGCGCATGAGGCAGGTGCATTGGCGATTGTCGCCGCGGATCCGCTGGCGCTGGCGCTACTGACATCGCCGGGCGAAATGGGGGCCGATGTGGTGGTGGGATCGGCGTAGCGGTTCGGCGTGCCGATGGGGTTCGGCGGTCCGCATGCCGGTTTTTTTGCCACCCGCGATGCGTACAAGCGCGCGATGCCCGGCCGCCTGGTTGGGGTTTCCATCGATGCCGCCGGTGCGCCGGCCATGCGCCTGGCCCTGCAAACGCGCGAGCAGCATATCCGGCGCGAACGGGCGACCTCCAATATCTGCACCGCGCAGGTGCTGCTGGCGGTGATTGCCGGACTATATGCGGTGTGGCACGGGCCGGACGGACTGCGCCGCATTGCCCGTCGCGTTAACCTGCAGGCACGGCTGTTGGCCGAGGTGGTGCAACGCGCCGGCCTGAAGCTGCGCCACGATGGCTTTTTCGATACGATTGCGATCGAAACGGACGCACCCGATGCGCTGATAGCCCGGGCGCGGGACAGCGGTTTCAACCTGCGCCCGATCGACCCGGGTTGCGTCGGCATCGCGCTCGACGAGACCGTCACCCGTGCCGAATTGGAACAGCTTGCCACGGTTCTTGGTGGCGCCCTGTCCGCCGCCGCCCCCTCCATCCCGGCAATGCTGCTGCGCAATACACCATTGCTGGCACAGCCGGTGTTCAACGAGCAGCATTCCGAGCACGCCATGCTGCGCTACCTCAAGCGGCTGGAAGACCGCGACGTGGCGCTGAACCGCAGCATGATCCCGCTCGGCTCCTGCACGATGAAGCTGAATGCCTCGGCTGAGATGATCCCCATCACCCTGCCCGGCTTCGCCAACATCCACCCGTTCGCACCGCCGGAGCAGACCCAGGGCTATGCCGAAGTGATCGGCCGACTGGCTCGATGGCTGCAGGAGGTGACCGGGTTCGCTGCGGTATCGTTGCAGCCGAATGCCGGGTCGCAGGGCGAGTATGCCGGGCTGCTGGCGATCCGCGGCTGGCATGCGGCTCAAGGCCAGGGACAGCGGGATATTTGCCTGATCCCGTCCTCTGCCCATGGCACCAATCCGGCATCGGCGGCAATGGCCGGTCTACGCGTGGTGGTGGTGGGCTGTGATCGGGATGGCAACGTCGATTTGACGGATCTGCGCGCCAAGGTGGCGAAGCATGCCGACCGGCTGGCGGCGCTGATGATCACCTACCCCAGCACTCATGGCGTCTTTGAAGCCGAGATTCGCGACATCTGCGCCACCGTGCACGCTGCCGGCGGGCAGGTGTATATGGACGGCGCCAATATGAACGCTCAGGTGGGCCTGACCAGCCCGGCGGACATCGGCGCCGATGTGTGTCACCTGAACCTGCACAAGACCTTCTGCATCCCACATGGCGGCGGCGGGCCCGGCGTGGGACCGATCGGCGTCGCGGCCCATCTGGCGCCGCATTTGCCGAATCATCCGCTGCGCGTGGATGCCGGGCCGGCCAGCGGCATCGGGCCGGTGGCTGCTGCGCCGTTTGGCAGCGCGCTGATCCTGCCGATCTCGTATGCATATATCCGCATGATGGGCGCCGCGGGCCTGACCCGCGCCACCGAGGTCGCGATCCTGAATGCCAACTATGTTGCCGCACGCCTGCGCCCGCATTACCCCGTGCTCTATACCGGGCCGAACGGGATGGTTGCACACGAATGCATCATCGACTGTCGCGGTTTCCAGGCCGAAGCCGGCGTGATGGTGGAAGACATCGCCAAGCGGCTGGCTGATTTCGGGTTTCATGCGCCGACCATGTCATTCCCGGTCGCCGGTACGCTGATGATCGAGCCGACGGAAAGCGAGCCCAAGTCCGAGCTTGACCGGTTCTGCGAGGCGATGATCGCCATCCGGGCGGAGATTGCCGCGATCGCAGCCGGCAAGCTGGACCGCGTGGACAATCCATTGAAGAATGCGCCCCATACGGCACGTGAAGTGATGGCCGATCATTGGTCGCACGCTTACACACGCGAACAGGCGGCATTTCCCG
>DATDIC010000117.1:0-4984 GCA_036521275.1 Acetobacteraceae bacterium | reverse complement strand
ACATGCACGGTACAGGCGCCGCACTCGCCGCGGTCGCAACCCTTCTTTGTCCCGGTCAGGCCGAGCCCGTCACGAAGCGCTTCCAACAGAGTGGTTCCGGGCTCGACAGCGATCCCGCGGGCTTGCCCGTTGACGGTGACGTTCAGATGGATCTTCCCCATTTTCCAGACCACTAAGGGCGCGGTCTCTCCGGACGTGTTCGATGGGGCTTTGCTTGCGTTGACCATAATCGATGCCTTTCACGCAAGGGACGGCGGTTTCGCGCTAGCGATGCGATGATGGTCAGACTTCGCAGCCGGGAACGCCACGCACGGCGAACTCATAAGCTTTATTCCAGTATGGAATAGTGAGACCCTGGTCGCGGTTCGGGAAAGGTGGCCATTCCATTCGCGAGGTGGCAGTAAGGTTCAGGCGATAAAAGCCATTCCCTGGAGGCATATGCATGGATCGGCTGAAGGCCATGCAGGCGTTCGTGCAGGTGGTCGATTCCGGCTCGTTTTCCGCCGCCGGCCGGCATCTTAACGTCGGGCAGCCCGCACTCTCCAAGTCCATCGCGCAGCTCGAGGATCGCCTGGGGGTGAAACTACTCGTCCGCACGACACGCGGGCTTGCGCCGACAGAGGCTGGCCTTAATTTCTATGAGCGGGCCCGAAGGTCGATCGAGGCGGCCGACGAGGCGGAGCTGGCAGCGCGCGGCGCCGGGTCCGGCCTGGCTGGCAAGCTGTGCGTCGCCGCGGCCGTGACATTCGCGCGCATCCACTTGATGCCACGCCTCCCTGAATTCCTGACGCAACACCCCGACCTGGAGATGGAGGTCGTGCTCGACGATCGGAATATCGACCTGGTTCGGGAAGGCATCGACGTCGCGCTGCGCATGGGCAAGCTCGCGGACTCGTCGCTAATAGCGCGGCGGATCGCAAGTTGTCGGCACGTGGCCTTAGGCACTCCGAGGTATTTCGAGCGAGCAGGCGTGCCGACGACCCCGGGCGACCTCGCCGCGCATCAAGCGGTGATCTATGGGCAGACCGGCGGCGGCGCGGTCTGGGCTTTCCAGCGGGAAGGCGTCCAACTGACGGTCACCCTGCACGGCCAGTTGCACGTCAGCGCGGCCGAGGGTGTGCGTGCGGCGGTGTTCGCGAATGCAGGGATCGCCATCACATCCGAATGGATGTTCGCGCCTGAGATCGTCGACGGCACCGTCATGGCGGTGCTCCAGGACTGGGAATTGCCCCCGATGGATTTATGGGCCGTTTTCCCGGCTGGTCGTGCGCCGACGACAAAAGCCCGAATGTTCGCGGACTTTGTCGAGCGGGTGATGCACGCGTCCGCCGGAGTCCAGAGGCGACCTGGACCGAATTCTTCGGATTAGACGTTCGGATGATCCCACCCGCGCCGTTGTAGCTCGGTGTCCAATTGGCCATATGCGATTTTCTTTCCCTGCTGCGCACACCACACGAGCAGCGGAAACATCCGCCGTGCCGTAACCGCGGTCCATCCGCGGCCGCGGAGCGCCATCTCGCGTTCGAGAGTTGGGATGCTCTCGCCCGCGTTATGACAGGCAAGCGGATGGAGCTATTGCACTACGTCCGCCGGCACAAGGTGAGCAGTGTGCGAGCGCTAGCGAAGGTGCTGGGGCGCGACTACAGCAACGTCCACGCGGACGTCCAGGCGCTCACGGCGGCAGGGCTTCTCGACACCGCTGATGGAGGCGTGCAGGCTGATTATGATGTTATCGAAACCAAGATCGCGATTTGAGATTACGGACCATGAGCACCGACGCCAAGGTGCGGTCGGCGGGTTATGTGCTGGGTACGGAAGACCGGAAATTCTTGGAGTATGCGCGAAGCCATGGTGCCGATCTACAGCAACAAGGCTATGAATTGAGACCCGATAGGTAGGCCGTACTGGTCATAGGGCGATAGCGTAGACGTAGTGCTCATCATCATTGGTCGCGGCCCGCCAACGCTCACCGTTAATCACCATATTTTGGATGGACTGCATGCAGCGTGCACGTCAGGGCGTGCATTCGGCGGGCAGGATGCGTTCGATTAACTACGCCGGCCAGTTGGTGCCAGTCGCACACCCTGTTCACTGCAGCTCCCGCGATATTCTCCCGGCGACACGCTGGCTGGTTGATTGATAATGCAATAAAATGGCGCGGCCGAACTAACGGCCGCGCCAAGGTTGGGATTCGGAGGAACCGCTATCCGGGCGCCAACCCGAACGGCAAGCGCATGGTTGCATGCCATGCGCCTGTATGCAACCTATAATTGCACAAGCAGTCGCGGTATTTCCACAGCTACAGGAGCGCGACCGCCACAGCCGACAGGAGAGCCCCTGACAACGTGCTCTCAGCGATGATCCACAATGGGACAAAATGCCCGTAGTGCAACGAGTCGCAGCGCGGAGGCCAGTGGTTGTCCGCCCATCCTGCCCGAGTCGGTCTGTGCAACGAGTGCCGACAGAGACTGGCCGCGGGTTGCTGCGATATGACGCAGGGCGGACCAGAAATCCGGTTCCAGGGCCACGCTGGTACGGTGCCCGGCCAAAGTGAAACTGCGTTTGGTCAGCCCGGCAGTCCGCTCCGGCGATTCTACGGCGGTCACCTTGTTCCAGACAGGCGTGCAACGGCCCAACTGGCCGCCTCGGCGACGACAGGGTCCGGATCAGTGCGCAAGCGGGCGGCGCTTCTTGCAAGTGCCGGCCGGCCGGAATTGCCGATGGCAATCAGAACGTTCCGGACGAATCGGTTGCGCCCGATCCGTTTTATCGGCGAGCCAGCGAATCGCGTCCTGAAGGTTGCGTCGGTAAGCGACGCGAGTTCCTCCAGTTCCGGCGCCGACAGATCGGGCCGTGCTCGCAGCTTGGGATGGGAGCCGGCACGGGCGAACCGGTTCCATGGGCAGACTGCCAGGCAATCGTCGCATCCGTAGATGCGGTTTCCCATCAACGGCCGTAATTCGTGCGGGATGGGGCCCTGGTGTTCGATTGTCAGGTAGGAGATGCACCGCGTCGCATCAAGCCGGTAAGGCGCCGGGAAAGCGTTGGTCGGGCAGACGGAGAGACAGCGTGAGCAGGTCCCGCAACGCGGCGCGTGCGGCGGATCGGGGGGAAGATCGAGCGTCGTGTAGATTTCGCCCAGGAACAGCCAGGAGCCGTGCCGTCGCGAGACCAGGTTGGTGTGCTTTCCCTGCCAACCCAAACCCGCAGCCTGGGCCAGCGGCTTTTCCATCACCGGCGCGGTATCCACGAACACTTTGACCGAAGGTCCGCAGCGCGACACCACGAATTGCGCCAGCGTCTTCAGCATGCCCTTGACCACGTCGTGGTAATCGCGATTGCGCGCATAGACCGAGATCGTGGCGCGGTCGGGATGATGCAGCGGCTCTAAAGGATCTGAGTCCGGCGCATAAGACAGGCCGAGCGCGATGACGGTGCGCGCCTCCGGCCATAGCGCCTGCGGGTGGCTGCGCTGGTCGGCGCGGGTGGCAAGCCACCCCATGTCGCCATGCTGGCCGGATTGCAGAAATTCTGCCAAGCGCGTGCGCGCTTCCGGACCCAGTTCGGCGCGGCAGAAGCCGATCGCGTCGAAGCCAAGCGCGAGCGCGCGTTCGCGGATCAGCGCCGCTGCATCAAGTCGTTCGGCGGGCACGTCCTTACCCTATCAAGCCTTCAGCAGGCATCATTCATCCCCGGCCCCGGTACGGTGCGACCTCCTGCGCGGGGATCCACACGCCTTCTGGTGCTGTGCCGGTTTGCCAGAATACGTCGATCGGCATTCCGCCGCGAGGGTACCAGTAGGCTCCGATCCGCAGCCATACGGGGTCCAGTGCGGCGACCAGTTTCTCAGCGATCAGCATGGTGCAGGCCTCATGGAAGGCGCCGTGATTACGGAATGCGGCAAAATAGAGCCTGAGCGATTTGCTCTCCACGATCCATTCACGCGGCACATAATCGATGACGACATGTGCGAAGTCAGGCTGCCCGGTGATGGGACACAGGGAGGTGAACTCAGGGCAGGTGAAACGGATGAGGTAGGGCTTGTCGGGTGCCGGATTGGGCACGCGCTCCAGGCGGGCCTGGTCCGGGGAGGCGGGAATCCTCGCTGTATGGCCAAGCTGCGTCAGTCCGGTATAGGCGGAATTGGTCATGGCTTGTCCTCGTCCGTCCAACTGGCCCGTAAGGATTGCACATGTTCATCCAGCCGGTCGGCGGCGATCGCGGTCCGCAGACCTAGCATCAGGTCCTGATAGTAGGTCAGGTTGTGCCAGGTCAGCAGCATCGGCCCAAGCATCTCGCCCGCCCGAAACAGGTGATGCAGATAGCCGAGGCTGTGATGCTGGCAGGCCGGGCAGCGGCAGCCGGGATCGAGCGGGCTGGCGTCATCTGCGAAGCGGGCATTGCGCAGGTTGAACACACCACGCGTCGTGTAAGCCCGCGCGGTCCGCCCGGCGCGGGTGGGAATGACGCAGTCGAACATGTCGACCCCGCGCTGCACGGCGCCCATGATATCGTCCGGCGTGCCGACACCCATGAGGTAACGCGGCCGCTCTGGCGGTAACAGGGGGATGGTGCCGTCCAGCACCCGGAACATGGCGGCCTGGCCTTCTCCGACCGCGAGCCCGCCGATCGCGTAACCGTCGAAGCCAATGCCAGTCAGCGCCTCCGCCGAGGCGGCACGCAATTCCGGAAACACGCCGCCTTGAACGATGCCGAACAGGGCGTATCCGGGGCGGGCAACGAATGCGTGCTTCGACAGGGCTGCCCAGTGCATCGATAGCTGCATCGAAAGGCTGGCCTGGTCTTTGGTCGCCGGGAATGGGGTGCACTCATCCAGTGCCATGGTGATGGTAGCACCGAGTTGATGCTGGATAGCGATCGAGCGCGCGGGAGTCAGCCGATGCGTCGAGCCGTCGAGATGCGACTGAAACGTCACCCCGTCCGAGTCCAGCTTGCGCAGTTTCGCCAGGGACATGACCTGGAA
>DATDIC010000116.1:0-4076 GCA_036521275.1 Acetobacteraceae bacterium | reverse complement strand
TGCGGTGGTGTTTGCGGGAGCGGACGGGCTCAGGCGTGGGCTGAGCCTTCCTGCCGCGAACGCGCCGCCACGCGCGCTGCCGCATTCGTTGAGCCAGGCATTGGATGTGCTGGCTGCCAACGAGGCCGTGGGCGGATGGTTCGGTCCGGTGTTCCTGGATGCCTATCTGCGCCACAAGCGTGCCGAGGTGGACAAGGTGTCAGGAGTGGATGCAACGGAGCTGTGCGCCTGCTATGCGGACGTATATTGACGTGATTCCGGGCGCGTCGATTTAACGCGACATGGGGCGTCCCTCCTCCCATATACTACCATCGGTAGCGGGTCGCGGCTCACACGTGACCGGCGGCCGGCGACGGCTGCTTGCTGCGGGCGGGCCACGGCCCTTCGAACCAATGGTTCGCAAAGGGGAACGCCATGGCTGTCATCCGCAATCCGGTCGTTTTCACCTGGGACCAGGTCAAAACCGCCGCTGTCTCCATCGATGCCGCCGCCCACCATGAGGCGGCGCGCGAACACGCCTCAGGCCGGACGCGGCTGGGTGTAAGGCGCATCGGGCTTGCCGATATTCGCTACGCCCTGTCCCGTGGGATGGAAGATTTCAGCGCCGATCCCACCCATTACCTGTTCCTGTGTGCGCTGTACCCGGTGCTGGGCCTTGTGATCGGCCGCTTTGCGTTCGGCTACGAGGTGCTTCCGGTGGTTTATCCACTGGTTACCGGCTTCGCCCTGGTCGGCCCGGTCGCTGCCCTCGGCATTTACGAAATGAGCCGCCGCCGTGAAGCCGGCGCCGAGGTTCATTGGTGGAACGTGTTTGACATCCTGCGCTCGCCGGCGATCGGCGATATCCTGAAGCTGGTGGTCGGGCTAGCGGTGATCTTCGTGCTCTGGCTGGTTGCGGCGGAGTTCATCTATCGCTTCACCCTCGGCCCGACGCCGCCTGCCTCCGCCGGCGAATTCCTTCATCAGGTGTTCACCACCCCGGTGGGTTGGGCGCTGATCGTGGTCGGCAATCTTGTCGGTTTCCTGTTCGCCCTTCTGGTGTTCACTCTCAGTGTAATATCGTTTCAGCTCATTCTGGATCGCGAGGCGACCGCGGAGCAGGCGATCCGCGCCTCGTTCGAGGCGGTGCGCGCCAACCCGTTCACCATGGCGGCCTGGGCCCTGACCATCGCGGTGATCCTGGCAGTGGGCTCGATCCCGTTGCTGCTTGGACTTGCGGTCGCGCTGCCCGTGCTGGGGCACGCAAGCTGGCATTTGTACAAGCGGCTGGTGGTGTTTCCCTGAACGGACTCGCCGGGCGCCTTCTCCGAACCGTCCGCATCCTGTAATAGAGGGGTAATGCGGCCCGTTTAAGCGCCGCGCGGACCCAATGGGGAGGAGCCCTGCATGTACCGCCGTACTCTGCTCGCCGCCAGCGCGGCCCTGGCTGCCGCCCCGATAGCCGGCCGCGCCCGAGCCCAGGCCGCGAAGACGCAGATCATATGGTGGCACGCCATGACTGGCGCGCTGGGGGCACAGGTTGACCGGATCGCCAAGTCGTTCAACGCCAGCCAGAGCGATATCGAGCTGACGGCCATCTACAAGGGCGGCTATGCGGACCTGATGACCGCGGTGATCGCCGCGTTCCGCGCCGGCCAGGCGCCCAACCTGGCGCAGATTTTCGAGGTCGGGACGGAGAACATGATCGCCGCCGGGAAAGCGGTGAAGACGGTTTCGCAACTGGTGGAGGAAACCGGGGTCAAGATCGACCCGGATGCGTACATCCCGGCGGTGCGTGGGTATTATGCACTGGCGGACGGGAAGATGGGGTCGATGCCGTTCAATTCCTCGACCGCGGTGATGTGGCTGAATAAGGATGCGTTCGACAAGGCCGGCCTGGATGCGACGAAACCGCCGGCCACGTGGGACGATGTGGTCAGCGCGGCGCAGACCATCAAAGCGAAGAACGCCGCGCCGATTGCGGTGAACACGTCATGGTTCCCGTGGGTGATGGTGGAGCAGTACAGCGCCATCCATGATATTCCGTATGCGTCCAAGGCAAATGGGTTCCAGGGGCTGGACGCCGTGCTGCAATTCAACAGCAAGGCGCATGTGCGGATGATCCAGCGCCTGTTGGACATGGCGAAGGACGGCACGTTCAAATATGGCGGTCGCGACAATGCGCCCGATCCGATCTTCCTGTCCGGGCAGGCGGCAATCTCGTTCAATTCGTCGGCGGAGCGGGGGGACCTCAATCGCAGTGCGAAATTTGCTTATGTCGAGGCGTTGCTGCCGTACGACCCGGAGGTGAACAAGGATCCGATCAACTCGATCATCGGCGGGGCGAGCCTGTGGCCGATGACCGCCCCGAGCCGCACGGAGGCGGAATACAAGGCGGTGGCCACGTTCTTTGCGTTCATCGGGCAGCCGGACAATGACGCGATCTGGGCCGAGAATACCGGGTATGTGCCGGTGACACTGGCCGGATATCAGGCGATGGAGAAGGCGGGCTGGTTCAGCAAAAATCCTGGGACCGATGTGCCGATCAAACAGCTTACGCGCGGGCATGTTACGGATAATTCGCGCGGGGTGCGGCTTGGGCGGTTGCCGGAGATACGCAACATCATCTCCGAGGAGTTCGAGAAAGCACTGCAAGGGCAGCAGAATGCCCAGCAGGTGATGGACAATTCGGTGGAACGCGGCAACCGCATCCTGCGTCAGTTCGAAAGGGCGGAGAAGGCGTGAGGTGATGGCCGGTGCGGCTGTCGTGATGGTGACCCGCGGTTTCTCCGTGATATCCGGCGCCTTTTCCGTCATGGCCGGCGAAGGCCGGCCATCCACGTCTTCACAGGTGTTCGTACAGATCCAGCCAGTCCGGATTGGTCGCGATGATCAAGCGTACTTTCCAGGCCCTTGGCCAATGTTTGAGCGTCTTTTCGCGTTGGATTGCGGTGCGGATGTCGGGGTGGGGTTCGGCGTAGACCAGGCGGTTGAGGCTGTAGCGGGCGGTGAAGCTGCTTGCGGTTCCTTGTCGATGCTCCCAGGCGCGGCGGGAAATGTTGCTGGTGACGCCGACATACAGCGTGCCGTTCAGATGGTTGGTCATGATGTAAACCCAACCTCCGGCCATGCCTGCCGCCTGAAGACGTGGGTGCCCGGGACAAGCCCGGGCATGACGGAGAGTGGGGCCGGGGACTTTAAGGTTTCGTTGCTTTCACCGCTTTACCGTGTTCACAACTCCATGGTGCGGGATGTTGTTTCTCGCCGCCGTCGCCCCAACCAGATCCACGCCTCGTCGGACGGACCGGTGTAAGCCATGGAGCGGCGCACGCTGTTTGATGGCCGGTTGCTCCCGATACTGCTGGTTCTGCCGCAGGTTTTGATTTCCGCAGTGTTCTTCTACTGGCCCGCGGCGCAGGCGATGTATTCCAGCCTGACCACGGAAGACCCGTTCGGACTCGGCTCCGTGTTCGTGGGCGCCGACAATTTCGCCGAGCTGTTTGCTGATCCGCGCTATGTCGCCGCCATTGTGCGCACGCTGCTGTTCTGTGCCTGTGTGACGGTGCTCTCGATGAGCCTGGCGCTGCTGCTCGCCACTTTTGCCGACCGCGAGATACGCGGCCGCGCCATCTATCGTACGCTGCTGATCTGGCCCTATGCCATCGCGCCCGTCATTTCGGCGATGCTGTGGCTGTTCATACTCAATCCGCAGGTGGGGCTGCTGGGGCGCTGGCTGAATGCGCACGGTGTTGGCTGGGACTATAATATCAACGGCGGTCAGGCGTTCTTCATGATCGTGGTCGCCAGCGCCTGGAAGCAGGTCAGTTACAATTTCATCTTCTTCCTGGCCGGGCTGCAATCCATCCCGCGCGCGGTGATCGAGGCGGCCCGCATGGACGGCGCGCGGGGCTGGCGCCGGTTCCGCACCATCACCTTCCCGCTGCTGGCGCCCACCAGCTTCTTCCTGGTGGTCGTCAACCTGACCTACGCGGCATTCGACACGTTCGGAACCATCTGGGCGCTGACCCAGGGCGGCCCGGCACAGGCGACGGAGACGCTGGTGGTCAAGGTGTATCGCGATGGCGTGGTTAATCTCG
>DATDIC010000115.1:0-2637 GCA_036521275.1 Acetobacteraceae bacterium | reverse complement strand
CTATGGTAACCTCCCGCTCGCCCAGCCGAGCGCTTGGTGAGCCTGGCCCGCCGACGCACTCTTGACCCGTTAGTCTAGATCGGCGCGAAGATTGGAAAACACTATGGCTCGCGCGCGAGTCTGCTCGTCAAAGTCAGCATCCGGGAGTTCGATATCCGACAGGCGGACGTCGAGGCCATTATGGCGCCAGCGGCAGCGCCCGATTTACGTCACTTTTAGCGCGCCTGGATTCTCAGGGACTCTCGGCTTTACGAGGCAATAGAGGCCCAGATCGGCCGGCCGGCGGCTGCGCCCTGTTATGATAGTCCTGTTATGATAAAGGATGTTATTACCAAGGAGATCGGGCAGACTTCGGGGGAGGATCGGCTGGTCGACATGCTCAGGCTCGATCGACATCGGCCCTGACGCCACGATGATCCGGCTCAACGCGATTTTTGAGGTAGCGGCCTGTCCGATGCCGCACGCGACTGCCGAGGTCCATCAGGATCACCCCGGGATAGATGCGTGGCCATCCGTCGTGACCCGGTCGGGGATCACGCCGGTGACCGCCTTTGCTGCTCGAAAGAAACGCTTGGCCGCGGCCAGGTTGTGATGCTCGTGAGCATCACGTCGGTGAACGGCAGCTTTCCTGCTGAATCCGGACATACGGTGCGGGGCGGGTCCCGGCGACGAGGGACTGAAGCGTGGCGGGGCGGGTGCCGCAGAGCACTGCAACCACTGCGGGTTGTCCGGGTTCTATTGATCGGCGAATTCCGGGGGATAGGCATGACGGCGCATAATGGGCGAATGGTGCTGCACTGCTACGTGAAGCCGCCTGCTGCGCCTCGGTTACGCGACGTCGAATGGGACGCCCCGGTCAGGCTCACGGTTGTGCTGAAGCCCCGTGACCTGCCCGCCGAAATCGGCGCGCCTGTCAGCCGTGCGGACTACGCGGCCCGCTACGCGACACCGCAGCCGATCATCGAGCGCCTCACCGCCCACGCGCGAAGCCATGGGCTGACGTTGGAGAGCGCCGACGCGGCGCATCACCTGGTTCGGCTGTCGGGCACCTACGCTCAGGCCAGCAGCGCCTTCTCGCCCGAGAACCTCGCGGTCTATGGCAACGCGGACAAGTCCTTCGTGTCGAGACACGGGCACCTGTCCCTTCCGGCGGACCTCGCGCCCGACATTGTCGCCGTGCTTGGGTTAGACCAACGCCCGCTCGCGCGACCCTATTTCCGGATCCGGCCGCTGACGACGGCACCGGTGGCGTCCTACGATCCGGCTGCGGTGGCCGCGCGATACCGTTTTCCCCCCGGCGTCACCGGGGAGGGGCAAACAATTGCGCTCATCGAACTCGGCGGCGGTTATCTCGACGCCGACATGGTCAGTTATTTCCAATCCAAGGGTGTCGACCGCACCGGAACGTTGGAAGCGGTTCCGGTGGACGGCGTCGGGAATACGCCAGGTGACCCGAGCGGTGCCGATGGCGAAGTGCAGCTCGATATCGAGATCGCCGGCTCGGCAGCGCCGGGCGCGGCGGTCGCGGTCTATTTCAGTTCTAACCAGGGCAGCGGCTTCTTCGATGCGGTAGCAGCGGCAGTACATGACAGCGCGCGTTCGCCATCGGTCATTTCGATTAGCTGGGGCGGCCCGGAAAGCAACTGGCCGCAGCAGGACATTGATGCACTGAACCAGGCGTTTCAGGCGGCGGCGACGCTGGGGATCACTGTGTGCTGCGCCTCGGGCGACAGCGGCGCCAGCGACAATGCGCCGGGCCGCGCGTTGACGGTCGATTTCCCGGCCTCAAGCCCGTACGTGCTGGGCTGTGGTGGCACGCGACTGCCGTTGTCCGGCCCCGAGACCGCGTGGAACGACGGCGCCACTGGGGGTGCCAGCGGCGGCGGCTACAGCGCGCATTTCCCGCGGCCCAGTTGGCAGACCGGGGCCGGGGCCGGGTTGCAGGCAGCGAGCGGCCGCGGCGTGCCCGACGTGGCGGGCGATGCGGATCCGGCGACCGGCTACAACGTGACCGTTGATGGGCAGGATGCGGTGGTCGGCGGCACCAGCGCGGTCGCGCCGCTATGGGCGGCCCTGATTGCGCTATCGAACCAGGTGGCCGCCCGGAACGCAGGCTTCGTCAATACGGCGTTGTATGCGAACCCAAATGTGCTCACCGACATCACGCGCGGCGGGAACAATGGCTATCAGGCGGGGCCGGGCTGGGACCCTGTTACCGGCCTCGGCTCACCGATCGGCACCGCGATTGCACAGATGCTGAGCAAGCGGGTGCCGGGCAAGCCCGTGACCATTGCGACAAGCGAGGAGCCGACGATGCAGACACGAACCGCGCCTTCGACCGATCCGGCCGTCGCGCCGGTGCGCAAGGCCGCCGACAAGGACCAGCCGTATTTCGATCCGATCGCGTATGGCAACGGACCGGGCGATTCGGTGACCGACAGCAGCGAGAACGCTGCGATCACGCACCACACCATAATGCTCGGCGGCAAGGCGCTTGCCTATACGGCGACGGCGGGGCATCTGGTGACGGTCGATCCGAGCAGCTCCAAGCCAGCCGCGAAAATGTTCTATGTCGCCTTCGTACTGGACGGCGCCGCGCGGGACAGCCGACCGGTGACGTTCTTCTACAATGGCGGC
>DATDIC010000114.1:0-4849 GCA_036521275.1 Acetobacteraceae bacterium | reverse complement strand
GAGCTTTGACCGCGGCATGTCCCCATGCAGCAGGGGCAGGCGCCGATTGGTCCGCAGCAGAGCATAATCCTCGACCGACATCACGACGAGTTCCGGTCGGCCGGCATAGGTGACTTCCACGGGGGCGCGGTGGGCCTCCGCGCGGAGGAGTGCCGCGCCATCCTGGAGCTTTTCGCCGGTGATGGTGACCCTTCGGTTCTCCATGAGCGGGTTACACCAGACCACATTGAGCGTGGCCCAGGTTCGTCATTTTCGCGCGTTGTGGGAAGCCAGGTAGACCCGTGGGATTTCGTGGGTCCTCACTTGGATGCCCGCTTTCGCGGGCATGACGGATCTGGGGTCCTCGTCGCGCGGGCCGATGACGAAAGAACGCTTGACAGGCGGAGGCGGTGTTCGGTATTTAACGCGAATGCTAATTAACCTATGTGTTAAGTAAGATGCTCGCCGCCCACCTGGATAATACCTTCGCCGCACTGGCAGACCCGACGCGCCGCGCCATCCTGGTGCGGCTCGCCGCCGGGGAGGCGACGGTGAACGAACTCGCAGCGCCGTTCCCGATCTCCCTGCCGGCCGTATCGCGGCATCTGAAAGTGCTGCAGCGCGCCAACCTGGTTGTGCAGGAGCGCGATGCCCAGCATCGGCGCTGCCGTCTGAATCCGACGGCGCTCGCCGAGGCGGAGGACTGGCTGAGCTTCTACAAGAAGTTCTGGAACGAAAGCTTCGACCGACTTGCTGAACACCTGGAGCAATCACGCAAACCGCAGGAGAGTTCTGATGGCAAACCAGTCCGTTCTCGTCGCCGACGCTGACCTGTCGCTGACGATCACCCGCGCGTTCGATGCACCCCGGGAAGCGGTGTTCGAGGCGTGGATTGATCCGCGGCAGATTGCCAGTTGGCTCGGTCCGCGTGGCGTTCGCATGGAATGCACCGAAATGCAGCCCTGGCCCGGCGGCAGCTTCCGGATGGTGGCACGGGATGCTGCGGGCAACCAGAATATCGTTGGCGGCGTCTTCAAGGAGGTGACATCTCCCGCGCGCCTGGTGTTCACCTGGGCGTGGGAGAATCGTGCGGACACGGCTGGCGATACGCTCGTCACGGTGACGTTCGTTGCAATCGGAACGCGTACCGAGGTGACGCTGCGGCACGAAGGGTTCCCCACCGAGGATTTCCGCAGCCGGCACCAGAATGGCTGGAACGCTTCGTTCGACAACCTGGCCGAGATACTCGCCGGACATGTGGTTGTGCGTGGGGGCGATGGGGCCTTGTGTGCCTGAGCCCGGCCGCGCCTTATTGCCGGTGGCGTGACCCGGGGGGCGGCCGGCCTTATCCTGGGCCGGCGCCTTCGGGAGAGTCTAATCATGACGACCGTCAATGCCAGCTTTGCCGCGCCCCGCCTGATGCTGATCGGCGGCGGCGCGGTTCGCCAGCTTGCCGAACTGCTTGGCAAGTGCGGGTTGTCGCGACCGCTGGTGGTGTCCGATCCGGTGATGGTGTCGACAGGGTTGATCCGGCGGGCGCTCGATCCGCTGACCGAAGCCGGCATGCAGCCCGGCGTCTTCAGCGACACGGTGTCCGACCCGACGGATACGGTGATCGAGGCTGGTGTCGCGCATTTGCAGCGTGGCGCATTCGATTGCCTGGTGGGGTTCGGTGGCGGATCCTCGATCGACACCGCGAAGGGGATGGCGATCCTGGCCGCGGGCGGCGGCAGCATGTGCGACTACAAGGTGCCGGTGTCGGCCGATCGCGGGGTCGTGCCGGTCATTGCCGTCCCCACGACCGCCGGCACGGGCAGCGAATGCACGCGCTTCACGGTGATCACCGACACTGCGCGCGACGAGAAGATGCTGATCGCCGGACTGGGTGCGTTGCCGCTGGCGGCGATCGTGGATTACGAGCTGACCTATAGCGTGCCGGCGCGCACCACGGCGGATACCGGCATCGACAGCCTGACGCATGCGCTGGAGGCGTATGTGTCCAAGCGGGCGACGCCGTTTTCCGATGCGATGGCGGTGTCGGCGATGGCGCTGATCGGGCGGCACCTGCGCACCGCCTATCACGAGCCGCGCAATGCGGCGGCGCGCGAGGGCATGATGCTGGGCGCGACGCAGGCGGGGCTGGCGTTTTCCAATGCGTCGGTGGCGCTGGTGCATGGCATGTCGCGGCCGATCGGGGCGCATTTCCATGTGCCGCACGGGTTGTCGAACGCGATGCTGCTGCCGGCAATCACACGGTTTTCGGTGAGCGGGGCGGAGGCGCGGTATGCGGAAGCGGCGCGGCGCATCGGGTTTGCGCGGGCCGATGAAAGCGACGCCGCTGCGGCGGCCCGGCTGGTGACGGGGCTGGAGGAGCTGAACCAGGAATTGTCGGTGCCGACGCCGCTGGCTTACGGCATCGGCGAGGCCGCGTGGAGCGGAAAGCTGTCGCTGATGGCGGAGCAGGCGCTCGCTTCCGGCAGCCCGGCGAACAATCCGCGCGTGCCGAGTGCGGCGGAGATCGTGGCGCTGTATCGCGAGGTGTGGACGGGCGCGCGGGCAAACCGGTAGCGTTTGATACCACGTGGTGGGCGCGGTGGGGCTGTTTCGTTGCGGTTGTGGAGGCAGGGTTTGGCGGGTGGGAGGTGTTGGATTCCCGCTTTCGCGGGAATGACGGGGGAATCGCGGGAATGACGGGAGGGGGGCGGGAATGACGATATTGATACTGCTCTATCCGGCCGGCAGCAGATCGCGCAGCTCGCCGAGCCAGGGTTCGTAGCGGCGCCAGCGTTCGACCGAATCGCGGTACACCGGCTGGCGCGCCTGCCACATGCTGGCGGTGTCGACGGTGCGGCGGTTCTGCTCCGGGCGAAGGCAGGCTGCTTCCCATTCGAGGCCGGTGAATTCGATCAGCCGGCGCGATTGGGTGGGGGGATCGTCGACCAGGGTTTCGTAGTCGATGTCCAGGAAACGATCGGGCGGCAGCACGGCTCGCCAGTGATGCATCAGCCGTTCGTATTGGCGATAGACGAAGGCGAGGTCGCTCTTGCGCGCGGCGAAATCCATCCGGGCGCGGAATTGCAGCGAATAGATCGACAGGCAGGTGTCGATCGGGTTTCGCCGGCAATGGATGATGCGGGCGCGGGGCAACAGCATGTGGATCAGGCCGAGGCGGAGGAAGTTGAACGGCAGCTTGTCGGTGACGCGTTGTGCTTGTGGCCCGAGCCGGCGCAGCCGGGACAGGTACTCGGCTGCCATCCCGCGCGCTGCATCGGGTTGAAACCCGGTGCGGTCACGCAGCTCCAGGTCGGGATCGCGCGTGACCCAGAAGGGAATCTCGCCGCCGGCAACTATCTGCGAATGGCTGGATACGATCTGCTCCACCAGGGTCGTGCCGGACCGCGGCATGCCGATGATCAGCAGCGGCGTTTCATCGTTGGTGGCGTAGTCCGGCCGTTCCGCCAGAAGCGCAGCGGTGATGGCGGCAATAAGCTGATCGATGCGTGCCGCGAACGCGGCCTGATCGAAGCGTGCGGTCTGTGCGCGGATATGGTTGGCGTCGTCGAAGTGGCGCATCGCCGCCTGATAGTCGCCGACATCGGCCAAACCCTTGCCGGCCGCGAAATGCAGGGTCATGCGGTCGCCTTGCAGCAGAGCCGGGTCATGCAGCAGCGCAATCATGCGGTCGATCCGCCAGCGGTCCGCGTCGGTCAGCTTGCGTGCCATCGCCAGTCCGTAATGCGCCAGCGACTGACGTGGATTGGCGGCGATCGCGGCGTCGAAGGACTGAACGGCCTGCTCGAATTGGCCCTGTGCGGTCAGCAGGTCAGCCAGGATCTTGCGCGCCGCCCAGGAACCGGGCTCCAACGCGAGCACCTGCCGTAGCAGCGGCTCCGCCTCGTTCATCCGGCCTTCGGCCATCAGCAGCCGCACCCGGTAAAGGCGGCCGTCGGTGCCGCCCGGTTGTGCAGCGACCGCGCGACGAAAGCACTCGATTGCCCGATCGGGCTGGGCGTTCCGTTCCAGCAGATCGCCGAGCCGGATGAGGGCAGCGGCCAGCCGGGGCGCCAGCTCCACTGCCCGCTGGTACGCGGCGATCGCTTCGGCGTCCCGCCCCTGCTGATCGAGGACGAGCGCGAGCTGGTACTGCGCCTCGGCGAAGCCAGGGCGCAGCGCCAGGGCACGCGCGGATGCCTCCGCCGCGGCGTCGAGATCCTGCGCGGCGGCGAGCGCCAGGCCGAAGCGATGCTGGAGTCCGGCGTCGTCCGGATCGAGCCGCACCGCTTCGCGCAATGCGGATACGGCGTCCTGCGTGTGGCCCTTGGCCAGCGCGCGCATCCCGGCGGTGGCGTACCGGTCGACGGCAACCGGACGGCGATCTTTCGCGGCTGCGCGCGGGACGCCTGACGGCTCGACAACGCGGGGTCGCAGGAGATCCTCGGCGCGGTCGAACACGCCGCCGGCAAGGGTCAGTGCGGCGAGATCGGCCTGTGCGGGGTTTGCGCTGCCACAGCATTGCTTGAACTTGCGCCCGCTGCCGCAGGGGCACGCATCGTTGCGGCCAACCGTCGCTTCGCCAAGCTGTGCCGGGGGTCGCATTGCCGCCATGTGGACAGATTAGCAGGTGTCGGGCTGATGGCGGCAACTCATCCGATACCAACCTGCGCGGAGGAAGACTCTCGATCCGTCATGCCTCATCCAGGCGAGAGCCCACGACATTTCGGGAGTTGGCGTGGATTCCCGCTTTCGCGGGAATGAGTGCGTCCGCGAGGACGCTTTGTCAGCACGGTGCGAGTCCGTGCGAGAGCCTGTCGCAGGCTCTGTATTCGAAGGTAACTGCGTCGCCGCAAGGTGGGGTGGAGAGCAACCGGAG
>DATDIC010000113.1:0-4305 GCA_036521275.1 Acetobacteraceae bacterium | reverse complement strand
CAGGCGGCGGGTGAAGGCGATGTGCTGCTCCGCCGACATATCCAGGTCGCGAAAGATCAGGAAGCTGTGGTCGAACCATGCCTGCTCGATGCGGCGGAACTGATGATCCGAAACCATTGCCATATCGAGGCCGATGATCTCCGCCCCGAACCCGCCCGGCCGGGGTCGGATTTCGCACCCGGCGGACGCTTCCACGATGGCACTCATGTTGCCTTGCCTCCTCCGGCTGCTGCTTGCCTGCTCCGGCTCAAGCCGCCTTCAGCTCGCCCAACGCCTCATCGACTGCTGTGCCGAGCCGCTCGACGATGTCGTCGATCTCGTTCGCGGCGACGATATAGGGCGGGGCAACGATCACATGGTCGCCTTGCTTGCCGTCGATCGTGCCGCCCATGGGATAAATCGCAACGCCGTTGCGTATTGCCGCCTGCTTGACGCGCTCGTTCAGCTTCAGCGCCGGATCGAACACCTGCTTGCTGCCTCGGTCACGGACGAACTCGATCGCCCAGAACAGCCCCCGGCCACGAATGTCGCCGACATGACGGTGATTGCCGAAGCGTTCGATCAGCGCGGTTTCCAGGCGTTGCCCCGTAACGCGGATATTGTCCAGCAGGTTCTCTTCCCGGATGATCCGCTGCACTTCCAGCGCGCCGGCGCAGGCCACGGGATGCGCCTGATAGGTGTGGCCATGCATGAACCCGCCCGACCCGGCGTTGATCGCCTCCACGATCTTGCCGCCGATCAGGATGCCGCCGATCGGCTGATACCCGGCGCCAAGTCCCTTCGCGACCACCTGCACGTCGGGTGACACGCCCTCCTGCTCCCAGGCATGGGTCGTGCCGGTGCGGCCCATGCCGCACATCACCTCGTCCAGGATCAGCAGCGCGCCGTGGCGGTCGCAGATCTCCCGCACGCGCTTGAAATAGCCGGGCAGGGCGGTCGCACATCCGGTGGTCGCGCCGACCACGGTCTCGGCCACGAAGGCGACCACCTGGTCGGGGCCGACGCGCTGGAACTCATTTTCCAACTCATCGGCCAGCCGGCCCACATACTGCGCCTCGGTTTCATCATCGCGCTTGAAACGATAGGCGAAGCAGGGCGAGACATGACTGAACGCCTCGCTCAGCAGCGGTTCGTACAGCCGCCGCCGCATCATGTTGCCCCCGGCCGCCAGGGCACCCAGCGTGTTGCCGTGATAACCCTGTCGCCGGGCGATGAAGCGCGTGCGCTGCGGCTGGCCTATCTCTACGAAATACTGCCGGGCGATCTTCAGCGCCGCCTCGGTTCCCTCCGAGCCTGAGGAACAAAAATAGGCGTGCGTCAGGCCGCCTGGCGATCCTTCCAGGATCATGTCGGCAAGCTGCTCCGCCGGCTGGCTGATGAAGCTGCCGGTGTGGGCATAGGCCATCGACGCGGCCTGTCGCCCGATCGCCTCCGCGATGCGGCGATTGCCGTGTCCCAGGCAGGCCACCGCCGCGCCGCCCGAGGCATCGATGATCTGCCGCCCGTCGGCCAGCCGCAGGCGGATGCCTTCGCCGCCGACTGCCATCGGCGGCACTGCGCCGGAGCGGTGCAGGACGCGGCTCATGCTGCCACCTGCTCGCGCGCCGGCGTCAAATGGCGCACCCGCGGCAGCACTTCCTCGGCCAGCAACCCGAGCGACGTGCGCCAGGCCTCCGGCTTTTCGGCGTAGTCGAAGCCGAACACCAGGAGACCGCCGAAGCCGCCGACTTCGTCGTGAATCGCTTCCAGCTTCTCGGCGACCGTCGCCGGGGAGCCGATCACCCAGTTGTGGCGCGCGCAGTATTCCGGCGTCACGTCGCTGTCCGGGACGTCGGGGTCGTGCTTGAGGAATTCGAGGAAGCCGAAATTACCCAGCAACTGGAGGAAATATTCCCGCATCATCCGCCCCATCATGTCACCGACGGACAGCCGCCAGGCTTCCGCGTCGGTTTCGGCCACGAACACCTCCCGCACCAGGCGCCAGTCGCTGCGGTGCGGCGTGCGCCCTGTCCGCCGCGCGCCTTCCTGCACCGCGTCCCAGTGGCTGGCGACGTAGCCGGCGTTCAGATTGAGGCTGAGCGGCAGGAAACCACGCTCCCCGGCGATTTTCAGCGTGTCCGAGTTCTTGGACATGCCCGCCACCCCGATCGGGGGGTGCGGACGTTGCAACGGCCGGATGTGCGGATACAGGAACCCCATCGACGGCTTGGGCTTCGAGACTTTCCAGAATTTGCCCTGGTAGTCGAAGTGTTCCTCGGCGCCCCATAGCCGCAGGATGATGTCCAGCGCCTCGCGCGTCATCTCGCGGTTGACGCCCGACGTGCCATCGACCTGGAACATCTCCCAGTCGCTCGGCAGGCCGGATGCGGCGACGCCAAAATTCAGCCGCCCGCCGGACAGGTGGTCCAGCATCGCCACCCGGTTCGCCAGCTCCGCCGGGTGATGATAGGGCAGCAGGAAGCCGCCGGGCCCGATGCGCAGGCGCTTCGTCTCCCGCAGGGCCTGTGCGATCAGCAGGTCGGGGGCGGGATGCGGCTCCCAGATCGCCGTGTGGTGCTCGCCGATCCAGGCTTCCTTGTAGCCGAGCTCATCGAGCCACCGCAGCGTGGTCAGGTCGAAATCGTGCCCGTCCTTCAGGCTGCGTTCCGGCGGGTGCGACGGCATTGCGAAATAGCCGAATTCCATGGCGGTCCCTCCTGAAGCCGGGGCTTTGGTGCGCCCTGTTCCCAGGCTACACAACCTGTCCTTGGGCTCAAAATCCGGAATCGCGGCGTATGGACCTACAGCAGGTCTTGCAGGAGTGGCATGATTTCTATCTGCTGATGGGCGCTGCCTCCGGCACGCTGCTGGGCGCCATGTTCGTGGTGGCATCCATCGGCACCGGGTTCCTGACCGCCGACCGTGCCGACAGCGTGCGCGCCTTCGTGACGCCGACCGTGGTGAATGTGTCATCCGTACTGATCGCGTGCGCGCTGCTCGTTACGCCGGCGATTACCTGGTGGCGACTATGCGTGCTGACTGGTGTTTCGGGCCTGGCCGGGCTGACATATGTGGCCTTTATCGGGCGGCGAATCTGGCTCCGCCACGTCGATGCCAGTGACCGGTTCTGGCACGGCTTCGTTCCCCCCGCCGGCTGCCTGATGATCACGGCGACGTCGGTGCTGGCGGGGCTGCGGCGGGAGGCGGCAGTGGAGCTGCTGAGCACGGCTTTGCTGGTGCTGCTGATCGCCGGGATTCGCAACGCGTGGGATTTGATCGTGTTCCTGGTTTCGCGCGAGCGGCAGTGATATTCGGTCGCCGCGCGCGATCACCCGACAGGAGGGACCGTGAAACTATCGGATTTCAAGGTGCTGACATTCGACTGCTACGGCACTCTGATCGACTGGGAGAGCGGCATCCACGCCGCCCTGCAACCGCTGCTGACGCGCGCGGCGCCCGGCGTGTCACGTGATGCCGCATTGGAGACGTTCGCGCGTCATGAGTCCGCGCAGGAAACCGAGACGCCGAGCATGGTGTATTCCAAGCTGCTGGCGACGGTGCATCGCCGGCTGGCGCGGGAGTGGGGAGTGACGGCGGTTGATAGCGAGGACGAGCGTTTCGGTGCGTCGGTTCCGGACTGGCCGGCGTTTCCTGATTCGTCGGATGCGCTTGGTTATCTGAAGCGGCACTATGCGCTGGTGATCCTGTCGAACGTCGATCGGGCCGGCATTGCAGCGAGCATGCGGCGGCTGGGCGTGGAGTTCGACGCGGTGTTCACGGCGCAGGATGTCGGTTCCTACAAACCCGATCCGGAGAATTTCCGCTACATGCTGGCGCGGCTGGCGGAACGCGGTTTCGCCCCCGGGCAGATACTGCATACCGCGCAGAGCCTGTTCCACGATCATGTACCGGCGAAACAAGCGGGGCTGGCGACGGCGTGGATCGATCGCCGCCACAAGATCGGCGGTTGGGGGGCGACGATGCCGCCGCCGGCGGCGGTGAAGACGGATTTTCGGTTCGAGAGTTTGCAGGCGATGGCGGATGCACATCAGGCGGAGGTCGGTAGGGCAGGGGCGGGGTAGGGGGAACGTTGTCAGAGCCCAATCCCGTGGAATGCATGGACGGGTGACGAGCTGCTGGCGATCGAGTTGGGACCCTGATCGCGACCCATGCCTCGAAGCGTCAGCTCGCCGGTACAACCTCCACGTTCCCGACCATCCCGAACACCTCATGCATGAAATGCGTGCAGGTCACCGGGTAGCGTCCCGGCTTCTGTGGGGTGAACCGCAGTTGGACCTGACTGTGATTGTCCACCTGCTGGGTGCC
>DATDIC010000112.1:0-2487 GCA_036521275.1 Acetobacteraceae bacterium | reverse complement strand
GCACCGCCTTGCGAATCCCCAGCGGGATGCTGATTACGTAGATCAGCAGCGTGGACCATAGCCCGAGCGAGATCGAAACCGGTAGCCGCTCGCCGATCAGTGCCAGCACGCTTTGGCCGCGAAAAAAGCTGCGTCCAAAATCGAAACGCAAATAGCCGCCCACCATATTCAGGAAGCGGGTCAAAGGCGGCTTGTCGAAGCCAAACATCTTTCGGATGTCTTCCAGCACGTGCGGATCGAGCCCGCTGGAACCCCGGTACGACCCCTGGCCGCCGGCCGATCCGATCTCGGCGCTGGGGCCAGAGAGGGCCGACACGTTGCCATGCCCCCGAAGCTGCGCCATCACTTGCTCTACCGGACCGCCCGGGGCGAATTGCACGACGAAAAAGTTTATCGTGATGATGCCGAAAAGCGTCGGCACCACCAGCAGCAGCCTGCGTACCAGGTAGGCGGCCACGCCGGCGCCCTATCCGCCGGTTCTCGCCGCGTCTGTCAGCTTCGCCTTGGCTGCATCAACCCACCAGAGATCGAAGTTGAATCCCTCCCGGATCGGCTTGGCGGGATGGGCGAAACGGTTCCAGTAGGCGATGTGGAAATCGTCGCTGCCCCAGCCAGGCACCAGGTACCAGCGCCATAACAGGACACGGTCGAGCGCGCGCGCCGCCGCCTGAAGCTGCGTACGCGTCGACGCACGGATCACCTTGTCGATCAGGGCGTCCACCGCGGGGTCGCAGACCCCGGCTACGTTCATGCTGCCGGTCGCCTTGGCGGATGCGCAGGAGAAGTAGTCCCGCAGCCCGTTGCCGGGCACATCGCCTTCAGGATACACCTGCAACAGCATATCGAAATCAAAATCGTCAGTGAGGTGCTCGTATTGCGCCGGGTCGACGGTGCGCACCTGTACACTGATCCCGAGATGCTTCAGCGTGTCGGCGTAGGGCAGCGCGACACGCTCGTAAGACGGGTCGGGCAGCAGGATGGTGAACCGCATCTGCTGGCCGGCCGGGTTGACGAGTTGCATGTTCTTCACGCGCCAGCCGGCCTGCTCCAGCAATTTCAGGGATTTCATAAGCTGCGGCCGCTCATTGCCGGATCCGTCGGTCACTGGCAGCGTGAACGGCTCCGTGAACAAGGCTGGCGGCAGCTCCTGCCGGAACGGCTGGAGCAATGCGAGTTCATCGCCGGTCGGGATGCCGGAGGATGCCAGGTCGCTGTTGCTGAAGTAACTCAGCGTGCGTGTATAGGCGTTGTAGAACAGGTTCTTGTTCGCCCATTCGAAATCGTACGCATCGCCGATGGCCTGCCGCACCAGTGGGTCGCTGAACACGGGGCGCCGTGTATTCATCGCCCAACCCTGCATGCCGGTCGGCAGATGGTGGCGGATGGTGTCTCGGATCACCAAACCCTTGCCCACGGCAGGGAAGTCGTATCCGGTGGCCCAGCGCTTGGCGATGTTCTCCGATCGCAGATCGACCTGGCCGGCCTTGAATGCCTCCATGTCGATGGTGCTCTCGCGGAAATATTCGATGCGCACCGTATCGAAATTGTTGGTGCCGACCGCAGTCGGCAGATCGCGCGCCCACCAGTTTGGGTCGCGCTGGTAGGTGATGCTGCGGTCCATGGTAAACGCGGCAACCTTGTACGGACCGGATCCCACGGGAGCCTGACGCAGCGGTTCAGAGAAGTCACGATCCTTGAACCAGTGCTCGGGCAGCACCGGCAGTCCTCCGAGGATCAGCGGGAGCGCTCGGTTTTCGTTCGGCTTCAAATGAAAAACGACGCGCGTCGGGCTTTCGACCGTCACGTCCTTCACGTCCGACATCTCGATGCGAAAGCTGGGCCGGCCCTGGGCCAGCAAAGTTTTGAAGGTCCATGCGACGTCTTCGGCCGTCAGCGGCACGCCATCGGAAAAGTGGGCCTCGGGACGCAGATTGAACGCGATCCACAGATGGTCGGCGGGCATCTCGATGGTCTTGCAGATATGGCAATAGGCGGTGGCGATCTCATCCGCCGACGGAACCATCAGGCTTTCCCAGACATGTCCGACCGTGGAGCCGCTCTCCGAGCCGCCCGGCATTCCCACCCACGGGTCCACCATGCCGGCGGCGGCAGTGCCGCGCAGGATGAACGGGTTGAAGCTGTCGAAGGTGCCGATCGCGCCTAGCGTGACCTGGCCACCTTTGGCCGCATTCGGGTTGACATAGGGGAAATATGGAAAGTTGGCGGGCAGGGCAGGGGTTCCGAGCACCGTGAACCCGATGCTGGTCGTAACACCTTCGTCGGCGTGGACCACGGGCCTGGCAACGCTGCATAGCAATGATAGTGCCAGAGCGAGCGCGAGCAGTGTCCTCACCGGCGCTTGATGCCTGCCGGAGCGCATAAGGCATACTGAAATTGCGGTAAATCTCACTCTGAGATCAGCATGGTTGCCGCATGAAGCAGATCTGGATCGCCCACCGCCAGTACCCGGCCGTCGCCATCCACGCG
>DATDIC010000111.1:0-9953 GCA_036521275.1 Acetobacteraceae bacterium | reverse complement strand
GAGGCGCTCACTTCGCCGCGGCCTTGACGGCGGAGGGCAGGCAGCGCCGCGCCGCGCGGTCGAGCATCGCCAGCGCCTCGTTCACGTCGCTGTCGGTCAGCACCAGCGGCGGAGCAAGACGCAGCACGTTTTCGCCGGCGGTGATGGCGAGCAGGCCTTCGGCGAGGCAGGCGGCTTGCACGTCGCCCTGCGGGACGACGCATTTCATCCCGATCAGCAGGCCGAGACCGCGCACATCCTCGAAGATCTGCGGATACTGCTTGGCGATCTTCTCCAGCCCGGCGCGCAGGGTTCGCCCTTTGCGGTCGACGTCTTCCAGGAAGCCGGGCGCCAGGATGACGTCGAGCGCGGCGTTGCCGGCCGCACACGCCAGCGGGTTGCCGCCGAACGTGCTGCCATGCGTGCCGGGGACCATGTGCTTGGCCACGAATTCCTTCGCCAGCACGGCGCCGAGCGGGAAGCCGCCGGCAATGCCCTTGGCCGCGGACATCACGTCCGGGGTGATGCCGGCCCATTCATGCGCGAACAGCTTGCCGCTGCGGCCCATGCCCGACTGCACCTCGTCCATGCCGAGGACCAGCCCGTACTCGTCGCAGGCGGCGCGCAGGTCGCGCAGGAACTGCATGTCGGCGGGACGCACGCCGCCTTCGCCCTGCACCGGTTCCACCAGGATGCCGGCGGTGCCCGGACCGATGGCATTGCGCACGGCGTTCATGTTGTTGAACGGCACATGGTCGAAGCCTTCGACCTGTGGGCCGAACCCGGCCAGGTATTTGGCGTTCCCGGTGGCGGCCAAGGTGGCGAGCGTGCGGCCGTGGAAGGCGCCTTCGAAGCAGATGATACGGAATCGCTCCGGCTTGCCGGTTTCCGCCATCGTCTTGCGGATCATCTTGATCATGCCCTCGTTCGCCTCGGCGCCCGAGTTGCAGAAGAAGACGCTGTCCGCGAAGGTGGCCTCGACTAGCCGCGCCGCCAGCTTTTCCGCCTGCGGGATGCGGTACAGGTTGGAAACGTGCATCACCTTGGCGGCCTGGTCGGCGATCGCCTGGGCCAGGTGCTTGTTGCCGTGGCCGAGCGAGGCGGTGGCGATGCCGGAGCCGAAATCGAGGAATCGTCGCCCGTCCACCGAAACAAGCCAGGCGCCTTCGCCCCGCTCGAAAGCGAGGTCGGCACGGGCGTAGTTCGGTAGCAGAGCGGGAATCATCTTTGTTGACCCTATGGTTGTGAAAACAGGCTTCCCCCGGTGCGGCCGCGACACGGCCAGCGCCGAGGGAAGCGGGAATCTTTGGCTGGTGTGGGGCGGCATGTCAAACGATGGCGTGGTTCGTCGCAGGGCACGGAGTTTCAGCCGACCGCGATTCAGTACGTGCGGCGAGTCCGGTGGGCTTTGCATGCATTTGCTTGCGTGCACGCCAAAAGCGTGCAAATAATCGCGCATGCCGCTGGTCCTGACCCCGCAGGCGCAAAAGCAGCTTGAAGGGTTACCGAAAACAGATGCCCGGCGCCTGCTGACGCGGCTGGAAGCTATCGCAGCAGCGCCGGCAGAGCGCCATGCCGGTGTGATTGCGCTTACCGGCGAAGCAGGGGCGATCCGGGTTCGCCAGGGCGACTGGCGGGCGATTTGTTCGTTCGAATATGATGATCTGGTGGTGCGCAAAATCGCCCACCGGCGGGAGGCATACCGATGACCGCACACGTTAGACCGGTCTCAGAGACGGATGAGACCGTCACGCTACGTCGTAAGGATTACGAGGCGATGCTCGACGAGCTGGAGGAGGCTCAGGACCTGGCTGCGGTACGGGTCGGCCGCGCCCATGAGGCCCAGATGGGATACGAAAGCGCCCGGAAGAATTACCTGACTGCCGATGAATCGAGACGCCTGCTTGACGGCCAGCACCCGGTAAAGATCTGGCGTGAGAAGCGGGGCCTGTCCCAACGTGAGCTAGCCGAAGCCTCGGGCGTCGGCTCGGGATATATCGGCGACATCGAGGCGTGCCGGAAACCTGGAAGCGTTGACGCCCTCCGGCGTTTCGCGAAAGTACTGCGCACTGAAATCGACTGGCTTGTGCCGACCTCACCTTCTCAAGGATAACTGGCTATGACCGAACCCTGCGATCTAACCGCCGTTCATGCGCGCCGGCTGATCGGGCAAAAGAAGCTCTCCCCGACCGAGCTGCTGGCGAGCTGCATCGCGCGTATCGAAGCGGTGGATCACGCGGTCAACGCCATGGTGGCACGCGATTTCGACCGCGCCCGTGCGGCGGCGAAAGCGGCCGACGCGGCGGTGGCGCGCGGACAGGATCTGCCCCCGCTGCACGGGCTGCCGCTCGGCGTGAAGGACCTGGAAGATACCGAGGGGCTGCGCACCACCCATGGCAGCCCGATCTTCCGCGATCACGTCCCCACCGCCGACCAGCGCAGCATCGCCGCGGTCCGCGCCGCCGGCGCAATCATCGTCGGCAAGACCAACACGCCGGAATTCGGCGCCGGTGCCAACACGCGCAACGCCGTCTACGGCGCCACCGGCAATCCGTTCGATCCGACGAAATCCGCCGCCGGCTCCTCTGGCGGCTCGGCGGTTGCGCTGGCAACCGGCATGGTACCGATCGCAACCGGCTCTGACACCGGCGGATCGCTGCGCAACCCGGCGGCGTTCTGTGGCATCGTCGGATTCCGGCCGACACCGGGCCTGGTGCCGAGCGAGAAACGCGCGCTCGGTTGGAGCTCGCTTCCCGTGCTGGGGCCGATGGCACGCACGGTGGCGGATGCGTGCCTGCTGCTCTCTGCAATGGTGAGCGACGATTCGCGCGATCCGCTGGCAACCACCGTCTTCGGCCGTCATGTCCGGCGTGCCGAGGATTTCGTCCGCCCGGCGCCAATCGACCTGTCGCGCCTGCGTGTCGCGCTGACGCCCGATTTTGGCTTCGCCCCAACCGAACGGCACATCGCGGAGGTGTTTGCGGAAAAGACCGGCCTATTCCGCCACGTGTTCGCCCACGCCGAGGACACTACCCCCGACTGCCGCGACGCCGACGAAGCATTCGAGATTCTCCGCGCGCTCAATTTCCTGGCGGTGCAGTTGCCGCGGATGCAGGCCGGCCAACCGCTTGGGCCGAACGTGCGGGCGAATGTGGACGAAGGGCTGCGCTACAGCGCCACCGATGTGGCACGCGCGATGGCGATGCAGACGACCCTGTATCGCCGCTGGCAGGAGTTCTTCCGCCATCACGACATCATCCTGACGCCCGCCATCACCATCAGCCCGCGTTCCTGGCGGGAGCTGTACCCGGCAGAGATCGACGGCAAGCCGACCCGCACCTATTTCCATTGGCTGGCGATGGCATATGCGGTGACCCTCGCCGGCCATCCGGCGCTGTCGCTGCCGGTGGGAGTGGATCGTAACGGGATGCCGTTCGGTTTGCAGATCGTCGGCCCGCGCGGCGGCGATGCGCTGGTGCTGTCGGTGGCGGCGGAGTTGGAGCGGCTGCTGGCCGGCGACAAGCGGACCGCACGGCCAGAGCCCGACCTGGCGATGCTGAAAGCCGCAGCGAAGCTGAGCGACAGCCCGGGCTTCTTCGGCTTCGACTGATTGGCGGCACAGGGGCCTGGTGGTGATACGGCTTTGGTCGTTGGGCGCAATCGCGCTGTTGCTGGCGCTGAGCAATCCGGTTGCAGCCGAGACCGACGCGCCTTCCGTGCCGGCGTGCGGCGACCCCGCCGACCCGGATTTGCGCATCCAGGCCTGTACCGCGCTGTTGCAATCAGGCGGCCAGACCCCGGAAAACATTTTGGCCGCACTGATCAACCGCGGCGAAGCCTATGACAGCAAGCGTGACTACAACCAGGCGATCGGCGATTACAGTGCCGCCCTGGCTATCCGGCCGGATTTCGGCCCGGCTTATGTGCATCGGTGCCTCACTTACACCGAACAGGGCGACAATGATCGCGCCATCGCCGACTGCGACGCCGCGCTGAAGCTCGATCCGGGTGATCCCGCGGCCCTGCTGAACCGGGGGATTGCCCGGTATGCGAAGGGCGACACCGATCAGGCGATCGAAGACTGGACCCATGCCATCGCGATCGATCCGATGTCGGCGCTGGCTTACTCCAGTCGCTGCATGGCGCGGGTCGATCGTGGTGAGGATGACGCCGCCATCGCCGACTGTGATTCCGCCTTGCGAATCGACCCGGATTTTCCGCCGGCCCTGGTGCATCGCGGCGATGCGTATCTGGCGAAAGGAACGACCGATCGGGCGATCGCCGATTTCGATCGCGCGGTTGCGCTCGACCCCAGCTTCGCCCCCGCCTGGTCCGACCGATGCCTGGCGAATACTGCATTGCAGCACTACGAAGACGCCATTCGCGACTGCAATCACGCGGCCACACTCGATCCCAGCTCCGGCGACACGTTCGTCGCGCGTGGCAAGGCTTATCTGGGCAGCGGCGATATCGACCATGCGATCGCGGATTTCGATCAGGCCGTGCGGCTCGACCCAAACTCGGCAACCGCCCTGCTGAACCGGTGCTATGCCTACGGCGAAAAGGCGCAGTACGATCGGGCAATCCAGGATTGCAGCGCGGCGGCAGCGATCGATCCCACCTGGGCGTTGCCATTGGTGGATCGCGGCCGAGACTACCTGCGCGCGGGCGAGATCGACCGCGCGATCACCGACCTCAACCGTGCGATCGAGCTGGACCCGAAATCAACGCTGGCTTTGGCAAATCGTTGCATGGCCTATAACGAGAAAAACGCGTCCGACCAGGCAATGGCGGACTGCAACGCGGCGCTGCGGATCGACCCGGACAACGCCCAGGCGCTGACGAACCGGGGCGTCGCTCTGGCGGCGAAAGGGCAGCTCGATCCCGCCATCGCGGATTTCGATGCTGCGATCCGGCTGGACCCGAAAGCGGCGGACGCACTCTCCGATCGCGGCGCGGCCTTGATCGGCAAGGGCGAATGGTCTCGCGCGATCGCGGACTGTGACGCGGCGCTGGCGCTTGAACCGGATCACGCGATGGCGTTGATGAACCGAGGCATCGCCTGGTTGCGCAGCGGCAAGCCAGACCAGGCGATCAGCGATCTCACGCGCGCAACCGCGCTTGACCCGGTTGACGCCCGGATTCTTGTTTATCGCGCCCAAGCCTACACGGAAGCGGGCGACCGCGACCGCGCCGCACAGGATTACGCTCGTGCAGAGCAGCTCAATCCGTCAGCGGGGCGGCAACGTTAGCGTGCAGAATATCATGCAGCGCCATGCCGGCGCAGCACGAAGGCGGCGAACCAGCCAAGCACCGTGTTGATCGCGATCCCGGCGACCCCGAGCAACACCAGCGCGGCAAACATGCGCGGGATCTGCAACCGGTAGCCCGCCTCCAGAATACGATACGCAAGGCCGGATGCGAACCCGCCGGATCCGGCAACGAACTCCGCCACCACCGCGCCCACCAGCGCCAGCCCGCCGGAGATGCGGAACCCGGCCAGAAAATACGGCAGCGCCGAGGGCAGCCGCAGCAGCCGGAGTGTCCGCCAGCGTCCGGCTCCGTACAGGCGGAACAGCTCCGCCAGTTCCGGGGCCGGCGATGCCAGGCCGGCCACGGTGTTGGCGAACACGGGAAAGAAGGCCACGATGGTTGCGCACGCAACCAGGGCGATGAACGGGTTGCCGATCAGCACCACGATCAGCGGTGCGATCGCCACGATCGGGGTGACCTGCAGCACCACCGCCCAGGGCTGGATGGCGGCGCGCGCCAGCGGACTTAGTTCCATCGCCAGCGCCATCAGCACCCCGAGCATCGCGGCGACCGCCAACGCGACGAAGGTGACCGCCAGGGTGGACAGCAGCGCGGCTGTCAGCCCGAACGGGTCGGCCGCGAAGGCCCCAATAGTGGCGACAGGCCCCGGCAAAAGGTAAGCGGGGATGCCCAGCAGCCGGACCAATGCTTCCCACAAACCGAGCACGAGCAGCCCGAAAGCTGCGGGAACGAGCCGGGTCACGTCACCGCTGCTGCCGGGACCTTCGTCTCACACGCGATCGAATCGCCGGCCGGCGTCCGCGCCGCATGACAAACTGCCGATGTCATTTGAACGTCCAGGTCCAGGTGAGCCCAACCTTCTTGAACTGCATTTTCTTGATATCGATGTCGAGCATCGGTTTCAGCGATCCATAATCGCCCATCTTGACGCCGTTCTTGTCGATATACTTCGTGGCCCAGTCAGGCAGCTTGAGCATCTGCTGAGGATCTGCTTTCGGTGGTATCTTCAAGGAAAAGATCTTCTGACTGAGGTCCTTGTTCGCCGCGTCTGCGTCCTTCGCCAGACTCTCCCTCTGCTTCTTCAGGGCCTCCATCTTGTCGATTTCGGCCTGAACGTCATGAAGCTGCTTGGCGATCTTGTCGATGATGTCTCCCCAGTCATCCACCAGTTCAGCGATGTCCTTGGAAACCTGATCGAAGTCTGGATCGGCCATGTCCGTGTGCCTCTATATGGTTCGTGTTCCACCCCTCCCACAGCAATCTCATTGCTGCTTTATGGTCAGTGTAAAACATTCCGTCATCAGAGACCATCCTGATCGGCATGAATGCGTTCCATCTCGCGCGAAATCTCCCCGACCAGGGCTGTGTATCGGGGATCAACCCGCGTCTCGGGTCCTCTCGGCAACGCAGAGTGCAACTCCCGCGCGATGCGTCCCGGGCGCGGCGTCATCAGCACGATCCGCCGGGCAAGAAACGCCGCCTCATAGATCGAGTGGGTCACGAACACGATCGTGCATCCCGCGTCCTGCCACAGGGCAACAAGGTCCGCCTGCAACCGGTGCCGGGTGAATTCGTCCAGCGCAGCAAACGGCTCGTCCATCAGCAGCAATCGCGGGCGCGTCACCAGCGCGCGCGCGATGGAAACCCGCATGCGCATGCCGCCGGACAATTGCCGTGCGCGGGCGTGCTCGAACCCCGTCAGGCCGACACGGTCGAGCGCCGCTTGCACATCCGGTGCCGCGCGCTGCCGGGCAAATCCGCGCAGCCGCAGCGGCAGGTACACGTTGTCGGCGGCGGTGGCCCAGGGCAGCAGGGTGGCGTCCTGGAACACAAAGCCGATATCGCCGGGCTGAGGGGGCTCGCCGGATGAAAACTCCAGCCTTCCGTGATCGGGCCGGTCCAGCCCGGCAATCAGCCGAAGCAGCGTCGATTTGCCGCAGCCGGAAGGCCCCAGCAGCGCCACGAAATCGCCGGTACCGACGTCCAGCGACACGTCCCGCAGCGCCTCAACCCCGCCGGGGAAGCGACGGCTTATGGAGATCAGCCGGAGCACACGACCCCCCTTGGGTTGGCAGACCAGCCGGGCACTCTATCCTGGGCGCGGACACTTGGGCGGGATAGCGATCATGGCATGCGGCGGCAATCGGCGACCGGGCGGCCGGTGGTGAGCGTAAGCTTCGGGCTTGCCGGCCAACGGGCCATCGTCACCGGGCATCGGCAGGGGATCGGCCAGGCGATCGCGTCACGGCTGGAAGCCGAGGGGCTCGCGGTCGTCGGTCTCGATCTGCCGGAGTTCGATCTTGCGGATACTGCAACGCTGGAGGAACGCGCGGCGTTGGTCGTCGCCCGCCACGGCCCGATCGACCTGCTGGTCAACAATGCCGGCGTAACGGTGATCGGCAGCGTGGTGGATACGCCGCTCGATCAGCTCGACTTCGTGTTCCGCGTCAATTTCTTTGCCGCCTACGCGTTGATGCGCGCGGTGCTGCCGGGGATGGCGGCGCGCCGGCGCGGCGCCATCGTGAACATCGCGTCCGACCAGGCGCTGGTCGGCAAGAAGCTGAGCGCCGCCTATGGCGCGAGCAAGGCAGCGTTGGCGCAGCTTTCCAAGAGCGCCGCGCTGGATTGGGCGGCACACGGCATCCGGATCAACTGCATCGCGCCGGGCAGCACCGATACGCCAATGCTGGCCGGCGTGATCGACGCGTTGCAGACGCGGTTCCCGGGGCAGTTCTCCGGCTCCTCGGCGGATGCTTATCGTCGCGGCGTGCCGCTCGGCCGGTTTGCGGCGCCGCCGGAGATCGCGGCGGTCGTGGCGTTCCTGGCATCCGACGCCGCATCGTTCATCACCGGCGCGGTGCTGCCGGTGGATGGCGGAACGACCGCGCAATGAGCGGTCGGCTGGCGGTTGTGACCGGCGGCACGCGCGGCATCGGCGCGGCGGTGGCGGCCCGGCTGGTGGCCGATGGCTATAAGGTGATCGCCGCCGCGCGACGGCCGGGAACAGCGGCGCCGGGCATCACGCATATTGCGTGCGATGTTGCCGATCCGGCCTCCGTGCGTGCGCTGTTCGCAACTCTCGATCGCCTGGACGCGCTGATCTGCTGTGCCGGGGCGGCGGGGGTCAACCCGCTGGATGAGGCGGACGATTCGCGCTGGCACGAGATCATCGCCACCAACCTGCATGGCACGTACTATTGCTGCAAGGCGGCGTTGCCGCGGCTGCCGGATGGCAGCGGCCGGATTGTTGCGATCGCCTCGATCCTGGGGCTGCGCGGCGTGCCGGATCAGACCGCCTATTGTGCAGCCAAGCACGGGGTGGTCGGTTTCATTCGCTCCTTGGCGCTCGCGCTGGCGCCGCGCGGCATCACCGCAAACGCGGTGTGTCCCGGCTGGGTGGATACCGGGATGGCTGCGGCGCGGTTCGCGGAACTCGGGATCACGCGCGAGCAGGCGGCCGCGGGCGTGCCCACCGGACGCATCGTCGCACCGGCGGAGGTGGCGGCCCTGGTCGCGTTCCTGCTGCGCCCCGAAGCGGCGAGCATCACCGGCTGCGCTCTGCCCGTCGATGGCGGCGCCTCGGCAGCCGCATGAGCGTGCCGCGGGTCAAGTCCGGCTTGTGGGTGCACATGGCCTTGCGCATGGGTGATGCGAGCGGACGGCCGGGCGTGGTGCTGCGCAAGGGCGATCCGGATTCGGGCGGCATCCTGGTCGTGCTGCATGGTCGCGAGGGGATGATGGTGCTGTCGCAAATGCGAGCCGCCGACGGCAGCGCGGCCTGGATGCGGAGCACTGGGCAGGCGCCGGTCGATCAGGCGGCGGTGGATACATACGTCGCGCGACAGGTGAAATTCGATCCCGATCTGTGGGTGGTTGAGTTCGAATCGAGCGACCTGTTGCCGCCGTTCGAGGCGAAGCTGGTATGACGCAGCTTTGCCGCCGCTCGCTGTGTCAGGCGTCTCTCCCCAAGGCCGTCAGGTGCATCCGCTTCCGCACCGCAAATCCCGACCGCCGATAAAGCTCGATGGCAGATTTGTTGTCGGAAAACACGTGCAGGAATGGAGTTTCGCCACGCGCGAAGATGCCGCGCGACACGGCCTGGAGCAGCGCGCGCGCATATCCTTTGCCGCGGTAGGCGGGATGCGTGCAGACGGCGGTGATCTCGGTGAAGCCATCGAGCTTCATGCGTTCTCCCGCCATCGCAACCAGGCGGTTGTCGGCGCGTATGCCGAGAAAATTCCCCAGTTCGCCGGTACGAACGCCGAACGGGCCGGGCTTCGTCAGCTCCACCAGTTCCAGCATTGCCGGCACATCGGTCTCGCGGAGCAGCACCGGCTCCGGCACCGCCATGGCCGATGTGTCGGCCACCGACATTGCAACCATCTGCTCCGCTGTCTTCGCGAGGCGAATTTTGAGCGGATCGGGAGGCACGACGGGTTGCACAGTGAACAGTGCCACGCGGGCGGAATCGCTCACCAACTGTTCCAGCGCCGCAAAACTTGCCGGCGAGGCGTCGACGATGGCCGCAAAGGGCGCAATATCTGCCGGATATCGCCACGCGAAACCATTGCCCTCCGCAATCGCCCGCTGCCGGGTGGTCAGCGCGTTCCAGATCGGATGATCGAGTGGATTTGCCGAATCTGCTAGTGAATCAGAGTCGAACATACCGTTTCTTCCCAACGCAGCGTCGCGACCATCAT
>DATDIC010000110.1:0-4397 GCA_036521275.1 Acetobacteraceae bacterium | reverse complement strand
AACAGCGGCAGGCCTGCCGCTTCCAGTTCGGGTGCGATGCGCTGATGCACCGCGAGCAGCCGGCTGATCGCGGGGAACAGACCGAGCGCCCCGCCGCCGGCGGCGAGGAACAGCGCCCGATAAGCCGCCGCCAAAGCACCGATCTGGCCCGGCGGCACATCCGTAACGACGAACGCACGAGTCTGGTTGGCATAGTCGAACGGGCTGGGCAGCGCGGCCCGGATTGCCGGTGAGGGCAGGTGCGGAGCGCCGACCCTCGCCTCCGCCGCCGCCCAGGCTGACTCGGGATCGATATCGCCCGAATCGCGGAGCGTGGCGGAGGTGACCAGAAGCCCGTGCGCCGGGGCGGCGACGGTCATGGCAAACGCGACCGTCGGATCGAGCCAGTGCCGGTGCAGCCCGGCGTCCCGGTCCGTCCCATCCCGGCGATCGAGGCGGAGAAACATGATGTGGTCAGGGCGTGTGCCAGGCTCGGGGGGTGGTTCGACCAGGTCGCGCAGCATGGCCCGCCAAGCCGAAAGCGGCGCGAGAGCGCGGCGGGTGATCGAGCGGCAAACCGCCTCGATGCGGGAACGGGTCGCGCTGTCCAGTTCGTCCGCCTCGTCTTCCAGCCGAGCGGCCATTCGGTCGCGCAATAAACTCAGCGGCTCGGCGATGCGGGTCAGGGCGCGGGCCAGGCGCTCTGCGGCCAGTTGAAGCTCCGCCGGCGCCGGAAGCAGGTCGCATTCCAACGGCCCGCGCGGCGGAAGCGCGTCTCCCGCAGCGCGGGCGAGAACCTGCCGGCGGAACAGACGCAGCACCGCTTCGGTGGGATTGGGCCGGCCTGCATCCAGCCCGGCCAGTTCCGGACCGTCTTGGGACAGGCGCGACGTCCAACCCGGCGCCGGCAGAGCGCCGGCTGCCTGCAAGGCGGCATCCAGCATGGTTTCCAGCGGCGCGTGGCCGGCGACCAGCTCATCCAACCGGCGCCGAAGCCCGCGCGCCCGCGAGCGCCCGCCCTCCGCACCGAGCAGCCAACGGCGCAATTCCGCCGTTTCCAAACCTGACAGCACTGCGGCGAACGCCGCATCGGCGGCTTCGAACAGGTGGTGTCCTTCATCGAAGACGTAGCGGGTCGGAACAATGGCATCGTCCAGCCCGCCCCAGGCCGCCTGGGTCATGACCAGCGCATGATTGGCGACGACGAGTTGGGCTGAGCGGGCGCGCCGCACCGTGTGCTCGATGAAGCAGCGGCGCCAGTGCGGACACCCCGCATGGATGCACTCACCCCTGCGATCGGCGAGGGCGAGGAACGTGCCGGCACCGAACAGCTCGGCCATCCAGCCCGGCAGGTCGCCGCCTTGAATATCCCCGTTGGTGGTGGCCAGGGCCCAGCGGGCGACCAGTCCCAACGGGATCACCGAACCCGGCATGAAGCCCGTCATCGACGGGCCGACCGCGTCCTCCAGGTTCAGCAGGCACAGGTAGTTCTCCCGACCCTTGCGCACCACGACATGATGCCGACGCTGCGCCGGGTCGGGAAACAGCCGGGCGAGCTCGGCATCGATCTGGCGTTGCAAATGGCGTGTGAAGGTACTGATCCACACCGCACCGCGGTTCTTCTCCGCCCACAGGCTGGCGGGCGCGATATAGCCGAGCGTCTTGCCGATGCCGGTGCCCGCTTCGGCCAGGACAAGATGCGGGTCCCCGCGCGCCTCTCGCGGGGCGAAAGCGGCCGATGCGGCTCCCGCATAATCGGACTGGCCGGGGCGCTGCTCGGCATCCGGCCCCAGTATTCCGGCAAGGCGCGCACGTGCGTCCCGATCGCCGATCGGGTGGGAGGAAGGGGGTGGGAGGGGGGCGGTTTCCTCCCACTCAGGCAGCCGTTTCCAGACTTTCAGCGGTTCGGCCGATGGGGCGGCGTCGGGGCGCCCGAGTGCGGCTGTGACGAATGGCGCCCAGCCCCATCCGGCGCGGCCCATCTGGGCAGCAAGCCCGGCGGCGTCTCGGTTCATCGGCAGCTCGCGTCCCGCGCCGAGCCGACGCAAGATGACAGCGGCGATGTCGCCGAGGCATGCCGCTTCAGCCTCCAGGCCGCCCGCCGGCTGATCGAGTTCCAGCGCGATGCAAAGACCGCGGGGGGTCGGCACGGCGGAGCGAGCGGGCAGCGCGAAGGCGAATAGTTCGAGCAGATCGAAACAGGCGACCGGGCGAACGCCAAGCCGGCGAAAGCTCGCAGGAGCGTGGACGATGAGGGGTGGGCCGCATCCTGCCAGATAATCGGCCGCTTCGCTCTGCGTGAGGGTCAATACCTCGCCATCCGCGCTGAGCAGCACCGCGCACTGATGGCCGGCAACCAAGGCAGCGGCCTTCGGCAAGATTAGCTGCGCCGCTGACGAACTGGGCTGGATCACGCCTCTATCCACCGCCGGCATCGCGCCCGGATTCGGCAACGGGCGCGTCGGCGGATGGGACCGGCCCTACCGCACGCTGGATTTCGGCGTTGGAACGATGCGCGTGATCACGTTGTTCGGACGATCCAGATAGTCTGGGACGCGCGGCGCCATTTCGTTCTTCCAGTAGTCGCTTTCATAGACCGCCTTGTACAGCGCCTCACGTTCGGCTTCAGATTCGAACCGGCGCAGCCAGACATAGACCGAATCGTCGGTCTCGCCGCGGAAACTGCCGCAGACGACCATCCCTTTCGAGACCTGGAACGGGATGATTTCCTGCTCCATGATCCGCACCCAGTCGTCCATCTTTCCCGGGCGGACCTTGTACTGGCGGAGTTCGTAGAAGGCCATCTGGTTTCTCCTGTCAGTTGCTGATTGCGGCGCGACGCCGAAATACCATAACCGCCGGGCCACCGCGGCGTAAGGGTCAGAACGCTGACTTCAGCAATTCTCGCACCACCGACGGTCCATCAATCCGACGCGGTCTGGCAGTGCGCCGGGCGGCCTGCAAGCAGCAGGAGGCGCGCATCCTCTACGATGAAGACCTAGCGAGTCACATCGCCCCCGAGCCGTGCGCCGGCGCCGCCAGAAGGATCGCCCGAAGTCGACAGCCATGGGCCAACTGGCGAATCGCTGGTTGCCAAACCCCGGATATCACATCCCCGGCCGTCGCAGCGCTTTCGCGTCAAACACCCAAGCGGGGAGCCATATGCGGGAATGCCGCCCGTACGGCTCTGTGCGGGGGGCGCGCAGTAATGCGCGTCCCTGCCGCAATCAAACCGCGCTATCGGCTGATCATCTCTGCAACCCGCGCGCTACCCACGCATTCCCGCAATCGCAATCGCGATCGGACGGGCGCGATAGAACTCCAGCCCGCGCCCGCGCGCGGCAAACCCCCCGACACCAGCGGGTGCGGCGGCTCCTGCCTGCGCTATGTGGGGCGACAGACCGCCTGGCCGGACAATCGCGAATGGCGGAGTGATGGACGGATTCCAGCCCGCGGACGGCGGAGCACCATCCGCGCCCCCGCCCCAGGCCATCATCACCTTGCGGCGGTAATCATCCGCAAGCCCCGGCGTGGCCGAATGGTACTGTGCCGCCGCGTCCGCCCAATTGCTGGTCTGGACGTAAAGGCGGCGCAGGAAACCCGCCGCGTAATCGGCGTTGGCCACCGGGTCGAATGCCTGGTCGAGACTGGCGAAAGCATCCGGGTGATGCATCAGGTTCACCTGCATGCAGCCCACATCGATCGACTGGACCCCCTGGGCCTGGAGGGCGCGGACCGCGGCGACCGCTTCAGCCTTGCTGTCGAAGAACCGCCCCTGGCCCTCGGCATTGATCGTCCAAGGCCAGGGCACCACCACGCCGGAGGAATCCGCGCGCCCGCTTTCCACCCGCCCGATTGCTGCCAGCAAGCGAGGGGGTATCGCATGCGCCTGCTCCGCCCCCGCGATCGCCTGCGGGCACAAGAGCCGACCTGACGCACCGAGCGGGCCGCTATCCGCCAAAGCCGGCCCGAAAGTTCCGGCGAGCAGCAAACCGAGCAGGAAAAATCCGCGCATCCGCCGTGGTTTACTGGGTGTTCCTTAGCAAGGCGTTGATGCCCACAATCCAGCAATGCTGCATCGCAAAAAAACACTTGAACCCGGCAGCGGACGGCGCTAGGTTGTGCATCGCAGCAATGCGGCTTCGGTCGCGCTGTCTGCTTTCTTGGACGTTTCCTCCCTAAACTTGGCGGGGCCACAAGCCCCGCCATTTTTTTCCTCGCGCACGCCCCCTCCGCGCCGCACCAAGCCCCCATCACCCGCCCCCCTCCCGCTTCCCCGTCATGTATGGACGGCCCCCGTCTGGCAAGGTGCATTTGGCGGTGACGGTGCGGGTCTGGAGCGGTCATGTATCCGGCCTGTTGATGCGGTCGGCTGACCGCTGGCCCCGATGGGTAACGCGGGTCGGGTTCCGAGCATT